>JBHEPQ010000142.1:0-17996 GCA_046260215.1 Chromatocurvus sp. | reverse complement strand
GCTGATCGCGATTCCGCTGAAGTCCTACACCCAGCCATTGATCATCATGTCGGTGATACCGTTTGGCTTTGTCGGCGCGGTGGTGGGTCACCTGCTGCTGGGTCAGGCGATCAGCATGTTCTCGCTGTTCGGGCTGATTGCTCTGGCCGGCGTGGTGGTCAACGACAGTCTGATCATGATGGATTTCGTCAATCGCGCGCGCGCTGAGGGGATGCCCGCTGATCAGGCGGTGATTGAATCCGGTCGGGCGCGCTTCCGGGCGATTGTGCTGACCTCACTCACCACGGCCATCGGGCTGATGCCGATCATGCTTGAGCAGAGCACCCAGGCCCAGTTCGTCATTCCCATGGCGATCTCGCTGAGTTTTGGCATTCTGTTTGCCACCGTGCTGACGCTGATTCTGGTGCCGGTGCTGTACCTGATGCAGGAAGATTTCGTGCGCTGGCGAGGCACTGCCTGGCTGTGGCTCACGGGGCGTCAGGCGGGGGGCACGTAGCCCTCCGCCTTGTCGTAATCCTCCCCGGAAAAGAACTTGTCCATTTCCTCCTGCAGGTATTTGCGCGTCGCGGAATCCACCAGGTTGAGGTGCTTTTCATTGATCAGCATGGTCTGGTTGGCCTGCCAGGCCTCCCAGGCCTTTTTCGAGACATTCTCGTAGATATCCTCGCCGCGGGGACCGGGGAAGGGCGGCTTGGCCAGCCCCTCGAGTTCTTCCCGGTATTTTCTGCACATCACGGTACGCGTCACTGCGGTCTCCTGTCGGGTCGTGTTTAGTGGCGGTGAGGGTAACGCGCTGCACAGTAGAGCGATAGATGTAGACTCAGATCAGCCAGGCCTGCAGGTGAGGGATAACCAGCACCATAACGATAATTCCGAGCATCCAGCTGTGCAGGAATGAAGCCCGCTCCAGCTTGCCGAAATGGCTTTCGAACCTTGCATTCTGCTCGGCGAAGCACGCCATGAGCTCCGCCTGCACATTGGCCTGGGGCTCAGGCACGCCGGAGCGCCGGACCGCCGGCTTCTCGCAGCAGGCGCGCAACCGGCGCCGCCAGTCCTACCTGCGCAGGTGATGCGGGGTTGTACCAGAGGAAGCGATCATCGGCCCTGACCTGTTCGGGTGACTGCGCCAGGCGCACCTGTACCGGGGTGATGTCCAGGTGATAATGGCTGAAGGTGTGGCGGAAGGAGGGCAGGGGTTCTATGGCGTCGGGCTCGAGCTGCAGCTGGTCGAGGCACCAGCGCAGGGCGATGTCTGCGGGCCTGGCGGCGGCCTCGTGGCCGGCTCCAGGGTCCTGGGTCTGGCGCGATGGGCCCGGCTTACCGTCTTTTTGCAGCCCCTTCGCGTCGGCCACGGCAGGGAAACACCACAGGCCACCCCAGATGCCGCGGGGGGGGCGCTGTTCAAGCAGCCATTCGCCGGTAGCGCCCTGCGCCAGGATGAAGGTTGTGGCGCGCACCGGGAGTGCCCTGCGCGGCTTTCTGCCCGGGTAGTCAGCCGGGTTACCCTGCCGGTTTGCCAGGCATTGTGAGGAGAGTGGGCACTCACTGCAGATGGGTGAGCTGCGGCGGCAAACGGTGGCGCCAAGGTCCATGATGGCCTGGGTGTAGTCGGCCACGCGGCGGCCAGGGGTGTGCTCTTCGGCGTATTGCCACAGGGTTTTCAGCACGTCTGCCCTGCCTGGCCAGCCGTCTATCGCGTGATAGCGTGCGAGCACGCGCTTGACGTTGCCGTCGAGGATGGGCGCGCGGCCAGCGCAGGCAATGCTGACGATGGCACCGGCGGTCGACCGGCCGATGCCGGGCAGGGTGCACAGGCTGTCGACCGTGTCGGGGAACACACCGGCGTGTTCGTCGCAGACCCTGCGCGCGGCGCGGTGCAGATTGCGTGCCCGGGCGTAGTAGCCGAGGCCGGTCCAGTGGTGCAGCACCACGTCAGTGGGGGCGTCCGCGAGGTGCTGCACGCTGGGAAACGACGCCATGAAGCGCTCGAAGTAGGGTATGACCGTGCTGACCTGAGTCTGTTGCAGCATGATCTCGGACACCCACACACGATAGGGTGAAATGTCGCGCTGCCAGGGCAGGTGGCTGCGACCGTGATGGTCAAACCACGCCAGAAGCTTGCTGGAAAGGCGCTCGGCCATGGGGTCTTCTCCGCTATGCAACAGAAACGGTAGCGGCTTCAAGGTTGCCGAGGCAATATTATTCGCATTAGATTCGAACGCTTCCGCTGTGAGTGCCGCTTGCACGTTGGCCTGGAGCTTCAGGCACCGGAGCACCGGGGCGCCGGATCGCCGGATCGCCGGATCGCCGCAACGTCACCTGCCTACCTAAACCAGCCAGGCCTGCAGCTGGAGGATGACCATCACTACGACAGGTATTCCCGGCATCACGAACTGACCTGACAGTATGTCGTGCTGGCACAGCCGCCGCAGCCGCGGCAGCCATAACATTCCGTCATCTATCCGCCTGCTCCAGCTCGTTCAATTCGCCACAAGTCTGGACATGACCATAACGCGGCCCCTCCAGCTCATCAGGATCGAGTGGGGTTTCACTATGGATGCAGTCCTTGTCCTGGATCATTCACTCATCAGTGAATTACCGCGCGCGAGCGCCTATAATGTCAGGCTTTCCCCGCGGCGGGCAGCACCCGGCACGCCGTCGAACACCCGGAGCAGGCAATGACTGAACGCAAGGCATCGGTCACACGTAACACCCTGGAGACGCAGATCACGGTCAGCGTGAACCTCGACGGCAGCGGTCAGGCCGGGTTCAAGACCGGTGTGCCCTTCCTCGAGCACATGCTCGACCAGATTGCCCGCCACGGCATGATGGATATCGAAGTGGACGCCGAAGGCGATCTGCATATCGATGCCCATCACACGGTGGAGGATATCGGCATCACCCTGGGCCAGGCGTTCGCGAAGGCGGTCGGCGACAAAAAGGGCATCCTGCGCTACGGACACGCCTATGTGCCGCTGGACGAGGCCCTGTCGCGGGTGGTGGTGGATTTTTCCGGGCGGCCGGGACTGGTATTCCAGGTGCCCTTTGTGCGCGCGGCGATCGCCGGCTTTGATGTCGACCTGTTCTATGAGTTTTTCCAGGGTTTCGTCAATCACGCGCTGGTCACCCTGCACGTGGATAACCTTCGCGGCGAGAACGCCCACCACCAGGCGGAGACCGTGTTCAAGGCCTTCGGCCGTGCCTTGCGCATGGCGCTGTCGGCGGACCCGGCCATGGCCGGCATCACGCCGTCTACCAAGGGTGTGCTGTAGTGGTCCACGCGCCAAGTTCGACAGCGCGCAGCCGCAGCACAAAGCCCGTTCTTGGTTCATTAGCATGAGCCCAGAAGCATGATGAGCCCAGAAGCATGAGCGGTAGCGTCGCGGTAATTGACTACGGCATGGGCAACCTGCACTCGGTGGCCAGTGCCCTGGAGCACGCCGGCGCCGAACGCGTCGTGGTGTCCTGCGACCCTGAGGAGATCAGCGCCGCGGACCGGGTGGTTTTTCCGGGCGTGGGGGCGATTCGCGACTGCATGGCGGAGATCCGCCGCTTGCGCTGCGACCAGCTGTTGATGCGGGCGCTGACTGACGAGCGCAAGCCGGTGCTGGCGATCTGTGTGGGCATGCAGGCGCTGATGGAGCGCTCTGAAGAGAACGACGGTGTCGACTGCCTGGGCCTGGTCTCCGGTGAGGTGCGCTTTTTCGGGCACCCACTGGTGGATGCCGGCGGGCAGCGCCTGAAGGTGCCGCACATGGGCTGGAACGAGGTGCGGCAGGTTCGAGGGCATCCCCTGTGGGCGGGTATCGACGATGGCGCGCGCTTTTATTTTGTGCACAGCTATTACGTGAAGGCAAAGGAACAGGCGCTGGTGGCCGGGGCCGTGGACTATGGCGTCAGCGTGGACGCCGCGCTGGCGCGGGACAACCTGTTCGCAGTGCAGTTCCACCCCGAGAAAAGCCATACGGCGGGCCTGCGCCTGCTGAAGAATTTCCTGCAATGGGACGGAGCATGCTGATAATTCCGGCAATTGATCTGAAAGATGGCCAGTGTGTGCGTCTGCGCCAGGGCGCCATGGAGGACAGCACGGTGTTCTCCGACGATCCGGTGGCAACCGCAAAACGCTGGGTGGATGCCGGCTGCCGGCGCCTGCACCTGGTCGACCTGAACGGGGCCTTTGCCGGTGAGCCGGTGAACGGCGAGGCAGTCACCGCGATTGCCCGCGCCTGGCCCGAACTGCCGGTGCAGATTGGCGGCGGCATCCGCGACCTCGCGACCGTTGAGCATTACGTGAAGGCCGGGGTCAGCTATGTAATCCTGGGCACCGCTGCGGTGAAGCGTCCGGCCTTTGTGCGCGAGGCCTGCGAGGCTTTCCCGGGAAAGGTGATTGTTGGTCTGGATGCGCGGGACGGGCGCGTTGCCACCGACGGCTGGGCCGAAGTGTCTGAGTTGATGGCCACCGATCTGGCGCAGCAGTTCGAGTCCGACGGCGTCAGTGCCATTGTGTATACGGACATCGCCCGCGACGGCATGCTGCAGGGAGTGAATGTCGAGGCCACCGTGGCCATGGCACGGGCGTCCTCGATTCCGGTAATTGCCTCCGGCGGCATTACCAATCTCAACGATATCCGCGCCCTCGCCGCGGTGGCGAACCAGGGTATTGTCGGCGCGATTACCGGCCGTGCGATCTACGAGGGCACGCTGGATGTCGCCGAAGCGCAGCGCGTGTGTGATGAGTCCCAGCGCCTGTGTGACGAGGACGGCTGATGGGCCTGGCGCGACGTATCATTCCCTGTCTGGATGTCGATAACGGTCGCGTGGTCAAGGGCGTCAACTTCGTCGGCATTCGTGACGCCGGCGACCCGGTGGCTATCGCCCGGCGCTACAACGAGGAGGGCGCCGACGAGATCACCTTCCTCGATATTACCGCCAGCCACGAAGATCGCGACACCACCGCGCATACGGTGGAGGCGATCGCCTGTGAGGTGTTTATCCCCTTGACCGTCGGCGGCGGTATCCGCTCGCTGGCGGACATTCGCAACATGCTCAACGCCGGCGCGGACAAGGTCGCCATCAATACCGCCGCGATTCACAACCCGCAGCTGGTGCAGGATGCGTCACAGCGCTTTGGTGCCCAGTGCATCGTGGTGGCGATTGACGCCAAGCGGGTGGCCGATGTGGATGGCCAGCCGCGCTACGAGATATTTACCCACGGCGGACGCCGACCGACCGGCATCGATGCGGTGGCGTGGGCGCGGCGCATGGCGACGCTGGGCGCCGGCGAACTGCTGCTGACGAGCATGGACCGGGACGGCACCCGGGATGGCTTTGAGCTCGGCGTGACCCGCGCCATTACCGGGGCGGTGGATATTCCGGTGATCGCCTCCGGTGGTGTCGGCACGCTGGAACACCTGGCCGAGGGTATTTTGGCCGGCGGTGCGGATGCCGTGCTCGCGGCAAGCATCTTCCATTTTGGGGAATTCACGATTGCCGAGGCCAAGGATTATCTCGCGGCGCAGGGCATCGAGGTCAGGCGCTAAGATCGCGCGTCCGCATCGCGAGCGAGTGTCGCAAATCAGATACTCGCCCCCTCTCGCTCCCTCTCTCTCCCTGGTAACTTCGCGTCCTCGCGTCCTTGCAGCGCGCTGTAGCGTCAGTTCCGGTCTGCCCGGGCCTGTCGCGCCAGGCTCGCCGCGGACGGACGGCTGCGGTTCATGCCCAGAATATTAACGCCCTTGAGCAGCGTCAGCGCCTCGTAGAGCTGATTGTCCCGGGACTGTAGTTCGCTCGCCTCTATTTTCCTGCGGTCTTCGCCGTCGCCGTTGCCCAGGTGGCCGATCAGGTCGGCCTCGCTGACACGGCCCTCTTCGCCGATTGCGGTGACCCGTGCCCGATCCACGCGAATGTCCGGTACGATGCCGGCTGCCTGTATCGAGCGGCCATCCGGGGTGAAGTAGAGCGCCGTGGTCAGCTTCACCGCGCGCGATTCTGAAACAGGCATAACGGTTTGTACCGAGCCTTTACCGAAGCTGTCCGTGCCCATGATGATGGCGCGGCCATGATCCTGAAGGGCACCGGCAACAATTTCCGATGCACTTGCCGAACCCCGATTGATGAGCACCACCAGTGGCACACCATTGGTCGCATCGTCTTCGCTGGCGCTGAAGGACTGAGCCGCATTGGGCAGGCGGCCCTCGGTATAGACCACTTCTCCACCGCGCATGAACAGGCCGGCCACGTCCACGCTGGCCCCGAGAATGCCGCCCGGGTTATTCCGCAGATCGAGCACTACGCCCTTCAGCGTCTGCTCTTCCTGCAGCCGGGCGAGACCCCGGGCGACATCATCGCCGGTGGATTTCTGGAACTGGGAGATGCGCACGTAGGCGTACCCGTCTTCCAGCCAGCGCTCACGCACGCTCGCAACTTTTATCACGTCGCGGACCAGCGTCAGCGTCAGCGGTTCTGATTCGCCGGAGCGGCCGATAGTCAGTTCAAGCTCGCTGCCTTTGGGGCCGCGCATCTTGTTCACGGCGTCGCTGAGGCTCATGCCCTTGATCGGATTGTTGTCCAGCTTGAGAATCATGTCTCCCGGCAGGACGCCGGCCTCTGCCGCGGGAGAACCGTCAATCGGCGCAATCACCCGCAGCAGACCGTTCTCCATGCCGACCTCCAGACCGAGGCCAGAGAACTCGCCGCTGGTGGAAGTCTGCAGATCGTCGAAGGCGTCACTGGTCAGATAGACCGAATGCGGATCGAGGCCACCCAGCATGCCCTCGATGGCATACTGCAGCAGCGTCGCGTCGTCGATTTCCTCGACATAGCCCTGGCGGATCTGGTTGAACACGTCGGCAAACGTGCGCAGATCATCCAGTGCGTAGGCACTTTCGGGACCCTTGGCCGCGAAAGCACCCTGGCCAGCGAGGAGGGCACCGGCGCACAGGAGTGATAGTGCCCGGGAGCGCAGACGAGGGAGTCGGTAATTTTGCATGGGGGCCGCCGTTGAATCGTGGAATAACCTGGAATCAGACCATAAGTGTAGCGCAATCGTTCCAGTGGGCCACTAGCGTTATCAGCGCTGGCACCACGCCGCGGGATCCATGGGCTTACCGCGATGGCGGATTTCGAAATACAGCCCGGGGGTTTCGCGGCCGCCGCTGTCGCCGACGGAGCCGATCCGGTCGCCCGCGTTGACCCATTCGCCGACCTCGCGCAGTAGAGTCTCGTTGTGCGCGTAGAGGCTCATGTAGTCATCGCCGTGATCAATGACTATCAGCAGCCCCGATCCGCGCAGCCAGTCGGCGTAGACCACGCGGCCGTGGTGTATGGCCTGCACCGCGCGGCCGGCCTCTGTCTCTATGTTAATGCCGTGCCAGACCATCTTGCCCTGGTTGCGCGGCCGCCCGAAACTGTTGCTGCGCCGTCCGCTGACCGGCCAGGGCATGGCGCCGCGGCGTTCAGCGAATGGCTGGACGTTCTCCGGGATCTGCAGATCCCTGACTGCCGCCTCGATTTCCTCAAGCAGCGATTCGAGTTCAGCGCGGTCTTTTTCCAGCTTCGCCAGGCTCGCACCACGGGCCTGCATGTCGTCGGCGATTTTTGCGAGCGTCTGCTGGCGCTCTTCTCCTGCTGCGCTGAGCGCCTGGCTGCGCGCCTGTAGTTCCCCGCGGCTGTCATTCAGTCGTCTGCGCGCCTCCAGCACCTCCAGCACTACGTCGGCCAGGGCATCGATAGTGGCCCGGAATTCATCGATACGTGCCTGCCTCGCCCGGGTCACGTAGGAGTAATAGGTGGAAACGCGGGCGACGGCCTGCGGACTTTCCTGATTCAGGAGCAACTTTAACTGTCCCTGGCTGCCCAGCTGCCAGGCGCGCCGCAGGTCGCGGGCAACCTGCTGTCTCTGCGTGTCGCGCCGCTCAAGCAAGGCTTCGCGCCGCTCGCCCAGGGAATCCAGATGCTGGCTGGTTTTGCTTATATCGACCTCGACCTCATCAATGCGCGTCTGCACCCTGGCCATCTCGGTCTCTGACTCTCGCAGTGCCCGTTGCAGGTCGCCGCGGCGTGCCTCGTCGCGGCGCTGCGCGCGAGTGATCTCCTCGATCTGCTGTGTCAGCTGCTGCAGGCGCTCGCGGGTGGCCTGTTCATCGGCGCCGTCCGACGTGGCCGCGAAGCACAGCAGGAACGCCAGAATCACTGAACCGGCGGCGTTTTTCATGCCCGGGTGTCTGCTTCAGCGATTGACACGGGCCAGGCTGTGTCCGCTCATCTCCTCGGGAATGGGAAGCTGCATGAGGTCCAGCAGTGTCGGCGCGATGTCGGCCAGCCGGCCACCCTCGGGCGCAAGCTGCAGGTTCTGCGCGCCAATGTACACCAGCGGAACCGCCTCCGTGGTGTGCTGAGTGTGCAATTGACCCGAGGTATAGTCCTGCATCTGCTCGCAGTTACCGTGGTCGGCGGTGACCAGTGCCTGCCCGTTGACGGCAAGCACTGCCTCCTCGACACGGCCAAGACACTGATCCAGCGCCTCCACCGCTGTTACCGCCGCGCTGTAGTTGCCCGTGTGGCCAACCATGTCGCCGTTGGCATAGTTGCAGACGATCAGGTCGTAGGCGCGGGAGTGAATCGCTTCCACCAGGCGCTCGGTGACCTCGGGTGCGCTCATCTCGGGCTGCAGGTCATAGGTTGCCACCCTGGGCGATGGCACCAGGATGCGGGTTTCGCCGCTGAATTCGGCCTCCCTGCCGCCACTGAAGAAGAAGGTGACGTGGGCATACTTCTCGGTCTCTGCGATGCGCAGCTGGGTCTTTCCGGCGTCAGCCAGGTAGTCGCCCAGGGTGTTCGCGAGTGACGCCGGCGGAAAGGCGACCGCTGCGTCGATGTTTCCGGCGTATTCCGTGGTCTGCACAAAGGCGGCGAGATCGGGCCGTACCCGACGGGTAAAACCCGTGAAGTCCGGGTCCAGCAGGGCATGGCTGAGCTGGCGCGCGCGATCGGCGCGGAAATTCATGAACAGCACACAATCGCCATCTTCCAGGCGCGCGGTACTGCCGCCGCTGTCGGTAATTACCGTGGGGGCAACGAACTCGTCATTTTCGCCACGCCCGTAGGCAGCCTCGAGTCCGTCTGCGGCCCCGGCCGCGCGATAATCGGCGTCCGCCTCTGTCAGCAGCCGGTAGGCTTTTTCCAGGCGGTCCCAGCGCTGATCGCGATCCATGGCATAGTAGCGCCCGCACAGGCTGGCGATACGGCCACAGCCGATCTCTCCGCAGACGGCGTCGGCGCGCCGTAGTGAATCGAGCGCGCTGCGTGGCGGCGTATCGCGACCGTCGAGAAAGGCGTGCAGGAAGATCTGTTTCGCGCCCCTTGCGGCGGCGAGACGCAGCGCGGCGAATACATGCTCCTCGTGACTGTGCACACCGCCGCGGGACAACAGGCCCATCACATGCACCGCGCCGCCGCGTTCGACAGCGGCGTCGACTGCATGTGTGTAGGCGGGGTTAGTGTCAAAACTGCCGTCGGCGATGGCCTGGTCGATGCGGGTGATGTTCTGGTAAACGACACGACCGGAGCCGAGGCTCATATGCCCGACTTCGGAATTGCCCATCTGCCCCTCGGGCAGACCTACGTCCAGACCGGAGCCGGATATCAGGGTGTGTGGGGCTTCTCGCCAGAGTCGGTCCCAGTGCGGACTGTCGGCACCGGCAATGGCATTGTCACTGGGATCCTCGCGGTGACCCCAGCCGTCGAGAATAATGAGCACGACGGGGTTGTTCGCACTTTCGGTCATACCTGTGCCTGCCTCAGTATTTGTTGGAATTGCCTGTCGGGCGCATAGTCTACCTTCTCGCCCGGGCGGGCGCACAGCGCGGCAGGTGCACTGGCGCGTTTCGCGGCGCTGGAGCCATCAGGCCGTTAGCAGTATACTGGCTGCCTTTCAAAAGCCCGCAAGCACGCGGGTGCAATGTATCGGTTGAGCGTTCCCACATGGCCCTGTTTATCGAATTCCTGCTCCAGCAATGGATCCTGGTGGCAGCACTGCTGACTGCACTTGGCATGCTGGCATTTCATGAATCCCGCAAGGCGGGGCCGGCGATGACACCGCAGCGGGCAATCAAGCTGGTCAACGACGAGGAGGGTGTCTTTCTCGATGTGCGCGAGGGAAAGGAGTATAAGGAAGGGCACATTGCGGACGCGCTACATATTCCGTTCGCGAAGCTGAAGACGCGGGAAGAAGAGCTTCAGGCCTACCGCGACCGCCCCATCGTGATCGTCTGCAAGATGGGTCAGCAGTCCGGCGCGGCCGCCAAGCAGCTGCGCGCCGCGGGCTTTGAAAAGGTCAATAAAATGGCCGGAGGCATGCTGGAATGGCGTAATCTTCAGCTCCCGGTCGTGCGCTAAGTGCTTCACGGGTACACCCTCAACTTTTTTCAGACAACGCTATCAAACAACCCTATCAGACAACCCCAACGGAGGACGGCGCGATGGCCGAGGAACAGGCAGCAGCAGCGCAGGACAATCAGCAGCAACAGCAGTTCGCGATGCAGAGGATCTACAACAAGGATGTCTCTTTTGAGTCACCGGCGACGCCGGGCGTGTTCCGCAAGCAGTGGCAGCCCAAGATCAACGTCGACCTCAATACCAAGAGCAATGCCATTGACGAGGAAGGCAACTTCGAAGTGGTCCTGACCATCACGCTGACGGCGAAAATCGAGGAAGAGACGGCGTTTCTCGTGGAAGTACAGCAGGCGGGAATCTTCTATATCACGGGCTTTGAGGGCGAGAACCTGCGCCGTCTCCTGGGTACGGCTGCTCCCAACGTGCTGTTCCCCTACGCGCGGGAGAATATTGACTCTCTGGTGGTAAAGGGCGGCTTTCCGGCGGTGATGTTGTCGCCGGTCAATTTCGACGCTCTGTATCAGCAGGCTGTGGCGCAGGCCGAGAGCCGCGAACAGCAGCCGGCAGAAGGTAATGGCGAGACGGCCACGCACTGAGGCGCGCACCGGGTAAGATCGCCAATCACGGAAGCAGCCCCGGAAAATCCAGCTGTCGCAGCGCTTCATAGGCGACCAGGGCGGCGGCATTGCTAAGGTTCAGGCTGCGGCTCCCAGGCCGCATCGGTATCCGCAGGCAGTGTCGGTCACCGAGTTCTTCCAGCACTGCATCCGGCAGGCCCCGGGTCTCCGGGCCGAATAAAAGCGTGTCCCAGCGCCGATAGCTGAGATCGGTATAGCGCCGCTGGCCACGGGTGGTGAGCGCGAAGATTCTCTGCGCTGCGGTGCTGTCGGTAAAGGCCTTGAGGCTGGCGTGTGTCTGTACCGGTGCGAACTCCCGGTAATCCAGGCCCGCCCGCCGCAGTTTCCTGTCATCCAGCGTGAATCCCAGCGGCTCTATCAGATGCAGGGCGCAGCCGGTATTGGCACACAGGCGCATGATGTTGCCCGTGTTGGGGGGTATTTCCGGCTCATACAGAACGATGTGTAGCATGGCAGCATTGTGCCCGCGACCGTCGGGGGTGGCTACATGTCCAGCTCTTTCATTTTACGGGTAAGCGTATTCCGGCCCCAGCCAAGCAGCTCTGCGGCATCGCGCTTGCGCCCCTGGGTGTGTTCGAGGGCGACGTCGATCATCGCGCGCTCAAACGCGGGGACGGCGCCGCGCAGTATGTGCTGTTTGCCCTGGACCAGTTCATTGCGGGCCCACTCCGTCAGCAGGTCGCGCCAGTCGCTGTGTTCACTGGCGGCGGCGACTGGACCGCGTTTGCCAAGCTCCGGTGGCAGGTCTGCGAGGTGGATTTCCCTGCCCGAGGCCATGACGGTAATCCAGCGACAGGTGTTCTCCAGCTGGCGCACGTTCCCCGGCCATTCCAGCGAGGCCAGGAAACGCTCGGTTTCCGGCAGCAGTACCTTGGTTTCACCACCCAGCTCGCTTGATGCCTTGCGGAAAAAGAAGTCCATCAGTCTCGGGATGTCCTCGCGCCGCTCCGCCAGGCGGGGGATGTGGATGCGAATCACGTTGAGGCGGTGGAACAGGTCCTCGCGGAAATCGCCGCGCGCCACGCGATCTTCCAGATCCTGGTGCGTTGCGGCGATGATCCGCACATCCACCCGTATCGGCGTATGCCCTCCGACCCGATAGAATTCCCCATCTGCCAGGACGCGCAGTAACCGGGTCTGGGTTTCTGCCGGCATATCGCCGATCTCGTCGAGGAACAGGGTGCCCCCGTTGGCCTGTTCAAAGCGTCCTTCGCGGCGGGCGTTGGCGCCCGTGAAAGCCCCTTTCTCGTGGCCGAAAAGTTCAGACTCCATCAGATCGCGGGGGATTGCCGCCATGTTCAGTGCAATAAACGGGCTGCGCGCCCGCGGGCTGTGGCGGTGTAGTGCTCTGGCCACCAGCTCCTTGCCGGTGCCCGATTCGCCGTTTATGAGCACGGTGATGTTGCTGTGGGCGAGGCGCCCGATAGCCCGGAACACCTCCTGCATGGCGGGGGCTTCACCGATGATTTCGGCGTGCCCCTGTTCCTCCTCCTGTGCCGCGCTGACCGGCAGCTGTTCGCGGGCGTGGGCCAGTGCGCGCTCAGTGACGGCAACCACCTCGTCAATGTCGAAGGGCTTTGGCAGGTATTCAAAGGCGCCCTGCTGATAAGACGCCACGGCGCTGTCCAGATCAGAATGCGCCGTGGTGATGATCACCGGCAGTTTCGGGTGACTGAGCGTGAGTTTATCCAGCAGTGCAAGACCGTCCGTGCCCGGCATACGGATATCGCTGATCACCGCGTCGGGTTCTGCGTCGCGAAGACGCTTGAGCAGTTTCTCGGCGCTGAAAAATGTCTCGCAGTCCATGCCGGCCTGACTCAGAGCTCGCTCCAGGACCCAGCGTATGGACTGGTCGTCATCGACCACCCAGACTATGGCGGGATTATGCATGCGTCGCATCCATGGGTAGGTAAATAGAAAATCTTGTATTGCCCGGCTCGCTGTCGCAGTCAAGCAGACCGCCGTGGCGGTTGATGATCGACTGGGAGATGGAGAGCCCTAGGCCCGAACCTTCCGCCCGGCCGCTGACCATGGGCACAAACAGGGAGTGCTTCAATTCCTCGGGCACGCCCGGTCCGTTATCGATGATATCGACCCGACACACCAGGCGGTGGCGCTCGCTGCCAATGGTGAACTGGCGCTGTGAGCGGCTGGTAACGCGTAACTGCGCACCGCTCCGGCCTTTCAGCACCTCCATGGCATTGCGCATGATGTTCAGCATGGCCTGGATCAGTTGCGCCCGATCGCCTTCGATGTCCGGCAGGCTGGGGTCGTAATCCTTGTCGATGGTGAGATGGTCTCCCGCCTCGACCGCGATGAGCTGGCAGACATGCTCCAGAATTTCGTGGATATTGAGCTGCTCGAGGCGGGGCTTGGTATTCGGGCCCAGCAGCCGGTCCACCAGGTCGCGCAGTCGGTCTGCTTCGCGGATGATGATTTCCGTGTACTCGTGCAGCTCGCCGTTCGGTAGCTCCCTCGCCAGCAGCTGTGCTGCGCCGCGCACACCGCCGAGTGGGTTCTTGATTTCGTGGGCGAGGCCGCGGATTACCGAGCGCGTGGTTTCCTGCGCGTTGAAGAGGCTTTCCTCACGACTGATACGCAGCAGCCGGTCGATTGTCTGCAGCTCGGCGAGCAGCGTCAGTGGGCCGTCTTCCTGCAGGGGCGTCACTATCAGGTCAACCTGGATTTCGCTGCCATTGTGCAGGTGCAGCGTCACGCTGCGACGCACAATGGCGTGTTTTTCCCTCGCCGCCTGATGCAGGGTTGCAATCCAGGTTTCCGGGAGCGCCAGCAGGCATTCGGCGTTCTGCCCGGTGACGCGGGCATTGGATACCTCGAGCATGGCTTCCGCGGCCGGATTCAGGAACACCACGCGCAGCTCAGTATCGAGGCCAACGATCCCCGTACTGATGTTCTCGAGTAGGTTCTGCTGCAGCATAATGCCCTGTTTTCTGGCGCCGAAAATAGCTCCGTATTTCGTTGAAGCAAGAATAAAGCCAAAGTGATGCATGAAGGTGCATTAAAAGCAGGATTGCAGTTTCCTGGCTTTCACAAAGAGTGAGCGATCACTTTTAGCCCGACATGCACAGACCGAGCGGACGGATAAGAAACAGTCACCCCGAGCACCGCGCATGAGATGCACTATTATGGTGCGATTAAGTGCCCGGGTAAAGCCCGCTATCGGCCCCGCCGCGCCGAGGAGCCTGAGTCCGACAGCCTCCTAGGGTCGCAGAAGCTGATTCACCGATGGGCGCAGGACATAGATGCGCACGGGGTCGGAACGGTCGAGGCGCTTACCGCGGCGATCGAGTCGCGCCACCGCCAGATCGTGAGGACCACGTAATAGTCCCTTGAGTTGCCATGTCCTGCTGCGCTGTGGCTCGCCGTGGGGTTCGTTGTCCAGAAACAGCTGCAGTTGTTCACGGCTGCCCAGCGGCGGTGTCGCCTCTGCGGTGACGGTGACATCGCCAGGCCCCATGGCAATCGTGGTCTCGTCGGCCGGTGAGACAATGGAAATAGATAAGTCGCGCTGTTCCTGTGGCTGCGGTTCGTTGTCCGAATCGATGGCTGTCGACTCAGAAGGCTGTATGGCGGGTGTCGTGTTCAGCTCGCGGAGTGGGATTTTCTCCGCGGTTTCACCCGGCGCAGGCGGCTGATCGCTGTAGGTCACGCTGCCGTCGGCGTCGGTGTGTTTGTAGATTTCGGTCGCGACAGCCGGCGCTGCTGCCGCCAGTAACAGCGCGATGTACACGATGTGGTAACCAGGTCGAAACAGCATGGTGCTTCTCACAGAATTGTCTGACACGCCCAAGACTAACGCAAAAAAAAGCCCGCGTCGCCGCGGGCTTTAATGTGCTGGAGCTCTGGCCTGGACCGACTGGAGCTCTGGACTACACCGAATAATACAGATCGAACTCGACCGGATGCGTCGTCATGCGCAGACGTTCGACTTCCTCTTCTTTCAGCTCAATGTAGGCATCAATCATGTCGTCCGTGAAAACACCGCCCGTGGTCAGGAACTCACGATCGGCGTCCAGCGCCTCCAACGCCATGTCGAGGCTGGAAGCGACCGTGGGAATGGCCTTGCCTTCCTCCGGCGGCAGGTCGTAGAGGTCCTTGTCGGCGGCGTCGCCGGGGTGAATCTTGTTCTGTATACCGTCCAGGCCAGCCATCAGCATGGCCGCAAAGGCCAGGTAGGGGTTGGCTGTGGGATCCGGAAAGCGGATTTCCACGCGCTTGCCCTTGGGGCTGGGTTCGTAGGGAATGCGGATTGATGCAGACCGGTTGCGCGCGGAGTAGGCGAGCATGACGGGTGCTTCAAATCCGGGTACGAGGCGCTTGTAAGAGTTGGTCGACGCATTGGTAAAGGCGTTCAGGGCACGTGCGTGCTTAATGATGCCGCCGATATAGTAAAGCGCCGTTTCCGACAAACCGGCGTAGCCGTCGCCCGCAAAGATATTTTCTCCATCCTTGGCGATGGACTGGTGTACGTGCATGCCGGAGCCGTTATCGCCAACCAGGGGCTTGGGCATGAAGGTCGAGGTCTTGCCGTAGGCGTGGGCGACGTTATGCACGCAATACTTGAGTATCTGTACTTCATCCGCTTTCCTGGTCAGCGTGCTGAACTTGATACCGATCTCGCACTGGCCGGCTGTGCCTACCTCGTGGTGATGAACCTCTACCGGCAGTCCCATCTCTGACATGGCACCGCACATCGCGGCACGTATATCGTGCAGGGAATCCACCGGCGGTACCGGGAAGTAGCCTCCCTTGACCTTCGGTCGGTGGCCGATGTTACCCTCCTCGAACGCGTGGTTGGAGGTCCATGCCGCCTCTTCAGAATGAATCGTGTAGCTCGCGCCACTCATGTCCGAGTGCCATTTAACGTCGTCGAACACAAAAAATTCGGGTTCCGGACCGAAGAACGCCGTGTCGCCGATGCCCGTCGATACCAGGTACTCCTCGGCGCGGCGCGCAACGGAGCGCGGGTCTCGGTCGTAACCCTGCAGCGTGGTGGGCTCGACGATATCGCAGCGCAGAATAATAGTGGGATCATCGGTGAAGGGATCGACTACGCTGCCGGAGTCGTCCGGCATCAGGATCATGTCCGACTCGTTGATACCCTTCCAGCCGTTGATGGATGAACCGTCGAACATCTTGCCTTCTTCAAAGAAGTCCTCGTCCACCTCGCTGGCGGGAATCGTGACGTGCTGCTCCTTGCCGCGGCTGTCTGTGAAGCGCAGGTCTACCCAGCTGATTTCGTTTTCCTTAATAAGGCCCAGAGTCTTCTCGGACATCGTCGATCCTCCGTCGTGGTATGTTGCCGGCCCCAGGGGTCGCGGCAGTTCAAACTGATGTGGGTAGTCGCCTCCCGCATATAAAGCGGGGTGGCGTGCCGTCTCCGGTCAGGCACATTCTCAGTCTACACTTAATCTGTAAGAGCGCTATTTACGAGAGTTCTATTTACCAGAGCTCTATCTACGAGAGCGCTATCCCCAGGTAAGCTGTTCACAGGAATATTTGCAAGAGCTGTGCCAAAAGAGTGCCTGCGCTAACTTGCTGAAACAGGCCCTGTTTGTCGGAGAGCGCAATGTTTTGGGTCGTTAAATGCACCACTATAAACCACATGCGCCTTAATATAGTGCGCCCGAAGGTCGCCCGCGATGTCTGCGCACCACTTCGGTACACGTAGCATGCGCATAAAAATACCTCGCGACGGGCGTGTTTCAGGTATACTCCGCGCCCATTTTGCTCGCGAACGGCCCCCGGAGTGCCCTGTGATAGACAACCTTCGCAATATCGCCATTATCGCCCACGTCGACCATGGCAAGACGACGCTTGTGGACTGCCTGCTGCATCAGTCCGGAACGCTCGACCGTCGCAACGCCGGTGCCGAGCGCATCATGGACTCCAACGACCAGGAGAAAGAGCGCGGCATTACTATCCTGGCCAAGAACACCGCGCTGCGCTATGGCGACTACCGTATCAATATCGTGGATACGCCGGGCCACGCCGACTTCGGCGGCGAGGTGGAGCGCGTCATGTCCATGGTGGATTCAGTGCTTCTCCTGGTCGACGCCGTGGACGGACCCATGCCGCAGACCCGGTTTGTCACCGCGAAAGCCTTCGAGCAGGGCCTGCGCCCGATCGTGGTTGTCAACAAGGTTGACCGTCCCGGTGCGCGGCCCGACTGGGCGGTGGACCAGGTGTTCGACCTGTTCGACGCCCTGGGTGCCACCGATGAGCAGATGGACTTTCCGGTGATCTTTGCTGCGGCGATCGAGGGCATTGCGGGGCTGGATCATGCGGATATGGCGTCTGACATGACGCCGCTGTTCGAGGCCATCATCGAGCATGTGCCGTCGCCGGCAGTGAATTCCGAAGGGCCGCTGCAGATGCAGATCAGTGCGCTCGACTACAACAGCTACGTTGGCGTTATCGGTGTCGGACGCATTACCCGCGGCCGGCTGTCGCCGAACACCCAGGTGGCAATACTCAGCCGGGAGGGCGACAGGCGCAATGGGCGGGTGCTGCAGGTGATGGGCTATCACGGGCTGGAGCGGGTGGATGTCGACGCCGCGGAGGCCGGCGACATTGTCTGTGTCACCGGTATCGAGGGTCTGAACATATCCGATACGCTGTGTGATCCGGCCGCCCCGGAGGCGATGCCCCCGCTGACGGTGGATGAGCCCACGGTGAGCATGACCTTCCAGGTCAACGATTCACCGTTCGCCGGCAAGGAGGGCAAGTATGTCACCTCGCGCAACATCGCCGAGCGCCTGCAGCGCGAGCTGATCCACAACGTCGCCCTGCGCGTCGAGCCCGGCGACAGCCCGGACAAGTTCAAGGTCTCCGGCCGCGGCGAGCTGCACCTGTCGGTGCTGATAGAGACCATGCGCCGCGAGGGCTTCGAGCTTGGCGTGTCGCGGCCCGAGGTGATCCAGCGCGAGGTCGACGGCGTCCTGC
>JBHEPQ010000118.1:0-8320 GCA_046260215.1 Chromatocurvus sp. | reverse complement strand
GTCTCCTGCAGAATTCCCCGCTTCTGCACAGTGGTTCGGCGACGGAAAACAGCAAGAGTCCACAGGAACCCCCGTCAATCGCCCGCCGCAATTGAACAGTGAATGAATGGCGGGCCGGTATCCGGACTCATGAGAGGCACTGACGCGCCGTGCCGATCGCCTTCCCACGCCGCTGGCGCAGTGGCATTGTGATCGACATCCTCATTTACCGTTGCGGGGGCAGTAACGGGTTTGCTCATGTGAGCGCACCGTTTTCCCGTTTAATCTGCATCCGTGGATGCAGGTTCACCCGTCAAGCGTGGCGCAAGAGTACCTTATGCACAAAACCCCGACAAGCCCGAGCCGGTTCAGGCCGAGCCGGTTCAGGGCGTTGTCAACGGAAAGGCCGGATCCTCAACCCGGTCAAAACTGGCAAAGAACTGGCCCAGTCGTATACGGCTACCGTCAACCGATACACCGTCGTTACCCACGAGATCAGTGATCTTCGCCTGCCCCGCCAGGACCTTCAACAGCATGGGATGACTGATGTTCAACGTCACATCAGCGTTATCAGTGAGACCTTCCCGGTAGTTCATGACCGCATTTTCCAGAAGCAGTGTGAATTCGGCCTGCTTGTCCGGCACGCGAAGATTTACCGTGATAACTTTGTCGTCGGCCTTCTCCGGGTGGAGGTTGGTTGCCATCGCCGTGAGGAAAAGATCGATGGGGACCGCCCCGATCAGCCCCGCACTGCCGACCAGTCCTGACATGGGCGTAATCCCGTTGCGTAACTCGTAGGCGCCGCTCAGGTAGACGTCGCGCCACGGTCCACTCTCGGCGAGATAGCCCAGCTGGTCGTATGCGCGGGCCAGCATGATGCGACCCTGACTGTTGTCAGGGTCGGCAAAAACCACGTGGTGTGCCAGGCGGGCGGACCACTGGAAAGCCCCCTCGCGGTAGGCCGTTCGCGCGCGATCGAGCACCGCATCCGCCCCGCCCATGGCGTCGACGTAACGGCGGCTCTGTGACTCCGGAGGCAATGGGTCGAGGTTGACCGGGTTGCCGTCGTACCAGCCAAAGTAGAATTGATACACCGCCTTGGCGTTATGCTTCAGAGTGCCATAGTAATCACGTGTGGCGAAGTTGGTGCGCAGCGACGGCGGCAGGGTAATGGTGTCCGCAATCTCGTTTGGCGTGAGCCCGCGGGCTGCCAGGCGCATGGTCTGGTCGTGGGTATATTTGTAGATGTCGCGCTGCTTTTTCAGGTAGTCGTCGACGGCGTCGTTGCCGAACACCGGCCAGTGGTGCGAGTTGAAGATCGTCCGCGACCGATCCCCGAAGCGCAGCAGCGCCTCGTCAATATACCCCGACCACTTAAGTGCATCGCGCACCTTGGCGCCGCGCAGCGTATAAAGATTATGGAAGTTCCGGGACAGAATCTCTGCGCCGCACAGTGCCTTGTAGTCGGGCAGGTAGAACATGAACTCCGCTGGCGCTTCGGCCTCGGGCGTGTACATGAACTCGAAGGTGACGCCGTCGATCTGTGTCGAGCCCGTGTCCTCATTCACAACCTCCGTCGGCTGCATGATGGATGCAGTACCATCAGCCGGCTGTTTCCCGAGGCCGGTATCGACGTGACCGGTGGCGTCGCGAGGCAGATTCATGCCGTACATGTAGACGGCACGCCGCAGCATGACGCTCCCTGCCACCACATTCTCCGACACTGACTCGCGCAGAAAGCCGGCCGGCGCAATCACGGGTACATCGCGCTCTGCCTGTTCCTCACGTGACAACACACCGAGAACGCCGCCAAAGTGGTCGATGTGGCTATGCGTGAAGAGCACGGCGCTGACCGGGCGCTCGCCGAGAATGTCATTGACCAGTGCCAGCGCCGTGCGGCTGGTCTCCTCTACGGTCAGTGGATCGATAACGATCCAGCCGCTGTCGCCCTCGATAACGGTCATGTTGGCCAGATCAAAGCCCCGGACCTGGTATATGCCGTCCTGCACCTCAAACAGGCCGTGAATGTTGTTAAGGCGCGCCTGTCGCCAGAGACTCGGATTGACGGTCGCTGGGGGGTCGCCTTCCTGCCAGGCGTAATCCTCTGCTGACCAAACAAGCTGTCCGTCATCGCCGGTGATCCTGAGCTTATCGGTGGTGCCCAGGAATCCCCGTCGTGCGTCCTCAAAGTCCTGTTGATCGTCCAGCGGTAGCAGATCGCTCATGGCGGCGTTGGCATTGCGCGTCGACTGGGCAGCATCTCCCGGCTGGGTGCCATCGCCATCCGCCAGGCTGTTGGTGCCGGAAGAGGGGGCTTCGCCACCGCAGGCAGCCAGCATGGCCGCAAGTGAGACGCTCAGGCAGAAGTGTCGCATAGCGTATCCTTATCGTAGTGTCTGGTGCGCAGCGCTGAGGATCTGGTGCAGGGCGCGGACGTGCTCTGTGGCCTCGTGTCCCAGCGAAGTAAGAAAGCCGCCGTCGGGCTGGTCGGTCAGTCCCTTGTCGTATAGTCGCCGCGTCGCCGCGATCATTGCGGGATCTGCGTCACTGTGGATCTTCAGGCCGTGCTGCAGGCTCTCGGGATCGAACAATAACAGCAGCTCCATCTCATGACTCATTTCTCTGTCTATTTTCATTCAGGTCTTCTTATGGATTTTCAGTGATGTCAACGCTGAGGATAACCGAAATTGCGGTATCAGGGTCAATCCTGTCCGTGGCGATCGGGGCCCAGCAGATGTTCCCTGACTTCCCCGATCTGCCGCTCCATCACCCTCAGTCTCTGCGCCATCTCGTCCCGTTCATGGTGTGCCTGGTCATCGCTCTCCTTGTGGAACTCCCGGGTCATGACATCGAGTATGGTCCCTACCATCATGTTCAGGAACACGAAGGCGGTGAGGAAAATAAAGGTGAGATAGTAGATCCAGCTGAGCGGAAAGGTCGCCATGGTCTCGTACATTACGTCCGTCCAGTCCTCGAAGGTAGCCACCCGGAACAGCGTCAGCATGGAAATGGCGACATCACCCCAGAGGGCCTCGTTGACCCCGGCGAAAAACAGGGAACCGATAGCGCCGTAAATGTAAAAGATGATGAACATTAACAGCGCGATATGCGACATGCGGGGAATCGACTTGAGCAGGGCGTTGATCAACGAACGCAGTTCCGGCACAACGGAAACCAAACGCAGCACCCGGAACACGCGCAGCAGCCTGCCGATGAGCACCGCATCGGCGTTGTCCAGCGGGATGAGGCTGCCGACGACGACCAGCGTATCGAAGACGTTCCAGCCGTCAGCGAAGAAGCGTTTGCGGTTTTCGCAGGCCGCAAAGCGCAGAATGATCTCAGCGAGGAAAAAGAGCGTGATCCCGTTATCCAGATAAGGCAGGAGTTGATTGGCAAAGCGCGGTAGTTCATAGGTCTTGGCGCCGATCGTGATAGCCGAGAGCACGATAATAAAGATTACCGCCCCCTGAAAAAGGGTGCTGCGCTCAACCCGGAGCAATAAGTGATTGGCGTTACCTGAGGTGAGTGTGGACATGCGAATCCCTGGCTGGACTGAACTGAGGGCGCACCAGTATACGCGTGAGTATGGCGGCGCGCGTCATGCTCACGATCACCGGAACTTAATGCTCGTCAGTGGGCGAAGTTGTTACAATAAGTCTGGATAACTGGTGGGGCGTTTGTAGTCGCCTGCTCGGTGTTGTTTCCCAGATTAAGTCGCTGGACACTACTGTGAACAGTGCTGTTTATTTCCCCGGTGAAGTGTCTGGTCCAAGGGTTTATACCGCTAATTTCTGCGAGGAGGCCAGCAGGCAGCTGCTGCCAGGCCGGGTCCATCTGTTGAAGCTCGCCGTTCTTGCGAAAATTGGTCACTACCGTGCTGCAATCGAGCCCATGAGTCATTGCGTTTTTCGCTGTGGCGGCTCCGGGCTGATCGCGCAAATCACCCTGGAGAAAACGGCAGTTTCGACCCAGGCTTTTGGCGCATGTGTAGCCCGTCATCCGCGTGAAGGCATCATTGACATAGACTAACGGCGGTTCTTCGAGCGTGGCGTCGGCGACAGTCACACCGCATTCCACTTCCGCCAGCGCCTTTGCCAGAAGTGGCGACTGCCTGAGCAACATTAATTGCGTGGCTGTCTCGCTAGCGAGCGCGTGCATAAGTGCCAGTGCACGATCAATATCAGCCGCGTGACGCGTTGCAAAATCGAACACGGTGGCAGGCTCGTCCGGGTGCAGGCTCAAACGCTCGATAACGATCAACGCCGCGTCGTCCATCGTGTCATCGCGCGGCGGCTCTTCAGTCCGTGAGAGCCCATCCATCAACGCACTGCGGACACCAGGGTGTTGAACCAGACGCTCACCCACTTGCTGATTACCAACGCAATGCGCGGGCGATGCCTGGCCGTCGATAATGACCGCCGCACAGACAGACGGTATCGAGTACCTGGAAAACGGCCTCAGCAAGATCGTGGAGGAGCTTGCTCGCACTAAGGTTCTTCTCTGCCGTCATATAGGCTCCACACGACACATCATCCAATGAAGGCTTTCTGAACTCACTCCTCCGTAATTTCGGGATAAAGTCGAAAGGAGAGAGCTTTTTAATTCGCTGTTAAAACGCATCCAACCGCGATGCCT
This sequence comes from Chromatocurvus sp., assembly GCA_046260215.1. Lineage (GTDB taxonomy): Bacteria > Pseudomonadota > Gammaproteobacteria > Pseudomonadales > Halieaceae > Chromatocurvus. Next base: position 3,706 of record JBHEPQ010000118.1, on the reverse strand, counting down.
AGCTCTCATCACGCCACCCCACTAAAGACTTTGCCGCGATGGTATCGGGTGGAATCGCCACAAAATGTAAAAAGGAATTCTACAAAATAAGAACAAAAGTCCAACGTAAGCCGCAGGCCGGTTGGATTTCTGTTGCCTGGAATTGTTTTTAGCGCCGTTGATTGCTCTCAACTCGAAGGATCACGGCCGGCACGATGGCCAGGGTGTCAGGATGCTCATCGGTAACCGCAACCGGAACGTCGATATAGGCGAAGATTACCGAGAACAAGAAGATAGGGACGCTGACTCGTCGGCGAAGCCCGTCACGGCAGGCATCGACAACCTACAGCTGACGGCACGATTTTCCGGTTCACGCTTCCGCGGAAGCGTTTCCAGAGGCCACTATAAGTTTATTGAGAGCACATTCAATAAAGGCCATTCACAATAAAGGCCATTCAAGGCTCAGAAAAGGGAGATCCTGGACTGGTTAACTTCGCCCAAGCGACGCCAGCGGCGCCGAACCGAGGTGCTCGAGTATGCGTCCTAGTGCCGCGACGTTGTTTTCATCTTCGGCGCTCTCGAGCGCGTCCCGCAGCACTGCGCGGATGTCGTCTGCTTCGACCCGCTCCATCTCCCATTCCGGGTATAGACGCTCACGATTTTCAACACTCCGGTCCAACTCGACGACATCGTGATGTCGTGAATCGCCATGAAGGCTTGCGATCAGGTTCTGCACATCGGCGGGCGGCCCCTCGATCCATTGGAAGAAGACGCCGCTGCCGAAAACCAACACCCCGGTGATGCCGCGGGCGGCGTTACGGCGTTGAGAGAACGCAATAAGGCGGTCGACCTCGATGTCATCGACGCCCTCGGAGGCACGACTACAGTACACGAAAGTCTCAAGCTTTATGGCAGTGTCTTCCAGGTCACCCTCGCCCGAAAAGCCGGGTTCGTCGTACATAAATGTCCCTCACTTTGTCTATGCTTGGCAGGCCGTACCAGCCATTTATGCAGGATAGGATAGCGCATTTTTCAAGATTGTGTCAGAACGAGGTGGAGTGCAAAATCATTACCGTCCCGGCTTCGTGCGGTCCACCGCTTCCGGCAAAGCCATTCGTTTATCCGGTATCAAGGAATGGCGTATCTGACACAAATAAATCATTCACGGATTCAGTCAATGGGCTATTTCCATGATAGCTGGCCTTGCAACTCCCAGTTTGTCATTCCGTAGCCGGCTGCATGGATATGCTGTTTTTTTCATTTGGCTGCGTATGCCACTCAGATGACGACCCGAAAAGGATTTAAATAACGAGCACGACGTCGACAGTTAAGTCGGCGGGTACTGAGGAAGAGCGCCGTTCTGCATGCATGAAGAGCCTTTCTGATAGGAGTGTTACAAACAATCTGGATGACCGGTGGGGCGTCTATATCCGCCTGCTTGGTCCACGCCCCAGGAAGGGGCAGCCATTCAATCTGGTGAAGTTGATCAAGACAGGCCTCCCACTCTCCGCTGGCGCCCGTCGGGTGGAAGACTCATTTTCGTTCCTGAGCACGGCATGTTCAGTTGATGAAGGTCTTCAGAATTTGCAGGAAGGAACACGCCACAACAGGCGACGTGGCGATGTCCTCATCAATCCACGACACCCCGATTTCGACCGAGTGACCTTCTCGGATCCCATTCCGTTCCCGTCTGCCCCGCATAAAGCAATAGATCCAGAATTTCGCGCCAGCCTACGTTGCAAGGTGCTAGTCACGAAGAAAGCTGATGCCGCCTGAGCCAATGTGCCGATAATACTGCCCCTTCTCACTGTGCGCGTTTCTTTCGCTGTACTTCACGACTGCAGCTGGCACGAAACCGCCTCATCGTGCTGCACGGCCCAGGTCATCCATTTGCGTGAGCAATCTGTCTACCGCGCCGGGTTTGGGATCTGACGCTGGAGCGAAGAAGGTGATCTTTACCGGCTTGAATCCCACAAAGCCGAGGATCTGACCCTTCACCTGTCGCAGTATCGCATCGCCGTATGCCAACCATAAAAAGCTGCGCGGCGTGTCGGACGTTATGACAACCCGCGCCGAGCGCCCCCTCAGGAGGGGCGCCGGCAAGCCGAGTGGCGTGGTATCTTCGGTGGTGAAGGTTCTACCTATGGCAAAAACTCTGTCAATCCAGCCTTTGAGTTTGGCAGGAAATCCGCCCCACCAAAGAGGAAAAGCCAGGACAAAATGCGAGCACCACTCGAGGTTCCCTAGCGCCTCGTCCAGAGTTGGTTCAAGCGTTTTGGCATTTTCATAGCCCGCCTTACCGCGATCAGGGTCGAAGGACAGATCGTGTAGTTGAGACAGACGCACCTCATGGCCAGCGGCCTGCGCCGCCGCTGCATAGCGGTCCATGGCCTGACGTGTGATCGAACTCGGGCCTGGATGGCCATTCAAAATGAAAATGCGCTCCCGCATACCATTCCTCCTTATCATCGGAGCCCATTCAACGCGTTGCCCGTGTCGCGCAGGTTCAATGCCCACCGGCTCACGTTATAACACGGTTTCCCCGCCATACCCGATCCTGCCAAGGCGGACATTTACGCCGGGCACCTTGCCGACCGCGGTATGGAAGACACCCAACGTTTGACAATTCTCGCGTACTGCCTGGTGGAAAGGTGCGCGCTCTTGTGCTTTCTGCTCGGGAACAGGCAATCGCGCCCAGACAACGCTTTGTCGACCAGCCAGTCCTCCAGTGACTCACAAGTCTGAGAGGTGATTTCAAATTGCATCGGTTGTTGTGTTTTTGCTGGACGATGCTGGCTCGTGATTTTTATCCGGCTACCCTGCGCAATATCAGCTACTCTGAGCTGGACGAGATCGCGGGCGCGAAGTTTACTTTCTATCGCGAGCTTAAACAGCGCCAGTTCACGAGAGTTCTTCGCAAGCTCCAGCCGTATTCGGATTGCCCAAATCTTCTGCAACGTGAGCGGACGCTTTTGTCCACACATGCGACCCTTGTTGCATGGCTTTTTTATTTCCGAGGTAAAGGTATTGCCAGTTGCTGTTTTCATAATGATTTCCTCCCGTGCAGGAGATTTCATTATGTTCCAGATTCGTAAACGGCGCCTTACGCAAGTCATCGAGCCCCAAAATGGCCGTGGTCAGATTCGGTTTCCGGTCGCGCGCGTGCCTCGGGATGGGAAATCGACCTCAACAGTCGAGGTATCCCTTAAACTCGTGATCGGCCCCGGCGATGCCGGCGGGTCTGCAATCACTATTATCAGCCTCATGAGGTTTGGCTTTTAGCGCAGCCCTCGCGTTGGCCACGTAGAACGACGGGGCACTTTCCATTGATCACGCGAGAACTCCTAGCTGGGCCGGTCTGATCAGACTGTATTTGACTTGATATTCGTGCTGTTCGAAAACAAATGTCTTTTTTTTAACAGTAGTCCCACACAATGTTCGTTCACCCGCGTAATGCCGTGAGTCGGATCCCGCCACATAAGATGACAGTGTGATATGGTCTCGCCGACGTTCACACGCACCATCAATTGGCACTGCGCTTAGGCATGCCGGTTAGAAATCAAGGAGGCAATATATGCCTCGTCGTCATGAATTTATCGAGGAATCCCGCAAGGAATGGAGTTCGGAGCCGGCCTTCATCGCTTCTATGGCTGCCGCAGCGGTTGGCCTGGGCAACCTTTGGCGTTTTCCTTACATCATGGGCGACAATGGTGGTGGTGCTTTTGTT
>JBHEPQ010000104.1:0-3914 GCA_046260215.1 Chromatocurvus sp. | reverse complement strand
TCCTGGTGGCCAATCAGCCGGTATCGGTCCCGCGCTCGCATCATGTTTCGTTCTTGCAAGTCGGCTCCGGGTTTGACGTTGCGGACAACGAGATCGTAGCGCGACTGACACGGGGAGACCTGGTCATTACCAGCGATATTCCCCTGGCGGACGAAGTGATTAGCCACGGCGGCCTGGCCCTGAGTCCCCGGGGAGAAATGTTTACGCGGGAAAACATCAAGGCCCGCGTCAACATGCGGGATTTCCTTGAAACACTGCGCAGCAGTGGCATACAGACAGCCGGGCCGGCGGCGTTATCGGCGGCGGACAGACAGGCGTTTGCCAATCAGCTCGATAAATGGCTCGCGGCAACAACAAGGAGTCGGGTATGAGTGCAGCGACGTCACTCGGCAACGCGGGCAGCCACCACCTGTGCATCAAAGTTACCGGGATCGGCCGCGACCTCGGCCGGCAGACTGACCCCGGATTTCAGCACCCGGGTGGAGCCCGCAGCGAGACTGCCGAGTGGGCGAATGGCCGACTGCACGCGTCCGGATACCAGCACCCGGAACTCCACCTGCACATCCGACACGGGCAGGCCACTGGTGTTGACAACCTGAGCCAGTAAACGCCCTTTGTCGTCCACTGCACTTTGCACGCGGAAGTAGTTTGCCGGATTTTCGGGAAGATCAAGGCGCGCGAAAGCGGCCCCCGCGCGCTGGCCTATTTCGCCCCCGGATTGCGCGGCAGAGCGGTAATACGCCTTCGCCGCCTCGCGATCGTTGTCCGCCATGGCCAGATTGCCAAGCTCCAGCGCAGCATAGGCAGTGGGCAGGAAATCGGTACTGCGCTTGAGATCGTTCTGCGCCTGTTCGGTGATTCCGAGTCGGGCATTGGCAACGCCGCGACCCAGGTAGTACACGAAGTACTGGTCGTTTCTTGACAGCGCGGCGTCGTAACTGTCGATGGCCTCCCGATACCTGCGTTGCTCCAGCAGGATGTCACCGCGTAAGCCGTGGAATTTGGCTTCCTGTGGCAGGATGTCAGAAGCACGCGCCAGCTTTTGCATGGCGTCCTCCAGGTCATCTTCCCGGATTTCGCTATAGGCCTCATCAAGCAGTGCGTACGCAGGCTGAGCCTGCCTTATGAACGCCAGTTCCTTCTGGTAACGCTGCTCCCCCACGCGCAGGTCCATGGCGCCGAGATCCATGCCCGCGACCTGCTCCCGCGCGTGGCTCACTCGCTCCTCGGAGGGAGGATGGCTGGCAAAAAGGCCTTCAAACCAGCCCGGGTTTTTCCCCCGTGCCTCCGACAGGGCGACAAACTTCTCCTGCAGTGTGATCGCGCCGCGCGGGTCATAGCCCGCGCGCACCATGTACTGAATACCGTACTCGTCCGATTCGCGCTCAGCTTCCCGTCCATAGCGCTGGCTGATCAACTGGGCACCCAGAGAGGCGCCACCCATGATCAGATTCGCGTACTCGCTGTCCCCCGCGCCAATGGCGCTGGCAATCATTGCGCCCTGAAGGAGCATACCCCGGGTCTGCGCCTGTGCCGTGTGTCTGGCGGCGGCATGCACCACCTCATGACCGAGAATTGCGGCGAGTTCCGATTCGTTCTCGAGTTCGGCAAGCAGACCGCGGTTGATGGCGATCTTGCCGCCCGGCAATGCCCAGGCATTGGGCACTGAGCTGTTAAGGACCACGAACTCGTAGGGCAGCTCGCGATCGCTGACCGCGGCCAGTCTCTGCCCCACCTCCTGCACGTACGCGCTCAGCCCGGGATCAATGTTCAGTTCACCGCCCTGACTCTGTTGCGTGGGCAGGTATTGCTGCTCGCCAATGGCGAGCTCCTGCGACTCGGACATGAAGGTGATTTCCTGCGCACCGGTCACCGGGTTGGTACTGCAGCCCTGGAACAGGAGTAGCGGCGTGATCAGCAGCGCTGCGAGCAGATTTCTGGGCATGGGTCTTTCCTGGCGGCAAGATCGAGCGAGCATACTCCGGAGACGCGGCGTAACCAAGCACACTTTCCCGACTATGCACAATACCGGGTAAAACTTGCCACGCTCAGCAAGTAGGTGGCTCCGCGGCTCTACCCCCTCCACACCACCGGGCATTCCGGGATGCCGATGCCCCGTTTCCGACCTGTCAGAGCCCGCACCCTGGCCCGAAACCGCCGAAGTGACGCAGCCGTGCGACAAAATGCCACGCACGAAAAGGGCTTGCCCACCCGTAAAATGCCTCATCGATATGTACTAGGACCGCGCCATGTTCCGCAAGAAACTCTGCCTCTGCGTCCTTGGCAGCCTGTCCTGCTGCATGCAGTCCGTGCTGGCAGACGACCTCACCATGGAATCCATCACCGTGGAAGCCAGGGCTGAGAGTGGAATCCTGCCCGGCGGCAGCCGTGTCGATGCCGCGGTCATAAGGATGCTGCGCTCGGCCACCAGCGATACGGCCAGCCTGCTGCGCGACGTCCCCGGGCTGAACCTGAACGCCACTGGCGGCGTCTCCAGCCTGCCATCCATTCGGGGCCTTGCCGACGACCGGCTGCGCATCAAGGTCGACGGCATGGACCTGATTGCGTCCTGTCCCAACCACATGAATCCGCCCCTGTCCTATGTCGACCCGAGCAATGTTGGCGAGATCCAGGTCTTTGCCGGCATTTCGCCCGTGAGCGTTGGCGGCGACAGCATCGGCGGCACCATCCAGCTTGAGACGCTGGCTCCTGAGTTCGCCGCCCCGGGAGAAAAAGACATCATCAAGGGCGAACTCGGCGCGTTCTATCGCGGCAATAATGACGCCTATGGTGGCAACGCAACAGCCACCTACGCCAGCGAGCGGGTGAGCATTCGTTATAGCGGCAGCTGGAGCCGGGCAGACAACTACAGCGCCGGCGGCAACTTCAAGACCTCGACGGCGACCGACCGCAGCGACCGTGAGCTGGCGCTGGACGAGGTCGGCTCAAGCGCCTACGAGACCGGAGACCATACCCTGGGGCTGGCGGTAAAAGAAGGCAGACACCTGTTTGAAGCTGACATCGGCTACCAGAACATGCCCGAGCAGCTTTATCCCAACCAGCGCATGGATCTGCTGGACAACGAGCAGCTGCGAATCAACCTCGGCTGGACCGGCGAATTTGCCTGGGCCGAGCTGCAGGCGGGGCTGTATCATGAGACCGTAGATCACTTCATGGACTTCGGGCCGGACAAGCGCTTCTGGTACGGCCCACAATCGCAAGCGCCGGCGGCCAGCGGGGTCGGGGTGCCATGCTCGCCGGTCGGCTTCATGACCTGCGCTGCGGGCATGCCCATGTACAGCGAAAGCGAAACCACGGGCGGCGCGTTCAAAGTGAACGTGGACCTGGCATCGGGGGCACTGCTGCGCCTGGGCGCGGAATTCCAGCGCTATCGCCTGGACGACTACTGGGAGCCTTCCGGCGCCGGCATGTGGCCCGGCACCTTCCTCAATATCAACGATGGCGAGCGCGATCGCAGCGCGTTATTCGCGGAGTGGGAGTCACAGCTGGACAGTCAATGGCTGGTGCTGCTGGGCGCCCGCTACGAGCGACTGACCGCGGACGCGCATGCGGTCCATGGCTACAAGGCAAGCCCGCCGGCACCGGGAAACCAGATCGCCGAAGCCGCCATCTTCAATGCAAGCGATCGCAAGCAGACCGACAACAACTGGGATTTCACGGCGCTGGCGCGCTACCGGTACAGCGACAGCCTGGACATCGAATTCGGTGCCGCCCGCAAGGTGCGCTCGCCAAACCTGTACGAGCGCTACACCTGGTCCAGCTGGGGCATGGCCGCGCTCATGAACAACTTCGTCGGCGATGGTAACGGTTACGTCGGCGATCCGGAGCTGCAACCCGAGAAGGCGCACACGATTTCGGCCAGCCTGGACTGGCATGCGCCGGACCGCAGCTGG
>JBHEPQ010000094.1:0-21527 GCA_046260215.1 Chromatocurvus sp. | reverse complement strand
CGCGCCGCAGGCCGCGTCGCTCCAGCTCATCCAGCATGGTGCTGACCAGTATCGCACCGGTTGCCCCCAGGGGATGGCCCATGGCAATCGCACCGCCGTTGACGTTGGTCACATCGTGCCCGATATCGAGATCCTTCATGTAGCGCATGGCGACGGAGGCGAAGGCTTCATTGATCTCCCACAGGTCAATATCTTCCGACTTGAGACCGGCCTTTTCCAGGCACTTCTTCGCTGCGGGGCCCGGCCCGGTCAGCATGATAACGGGATCGGTCGCGAGCACGGCCGTCGCCACGATGCGGCCCCGTGGCGACAGGCCCAGGTCCTTACCGGCTTTTTCGCTGCCGATCAGCACCGCACTGGCGCCGTCCACGATGCCGGAGGAGTTGCCGGGCGTGTGCACGTGCTGAATATGATCGAGCGTGCTGTATTTGCTCAGAATGACATCGTCGAAGCCCATATCGCCCATCATGGCGAAGGCGGGATTGAGCTGCCCCAGGGTCTCCACCGTCGTTGCGGGCTTGATAAAGTCATCACGCTCGAGAATGGTCAGCCCGTTCTCGTCCATGACCGGAACGACGGAGCGATCGAAATAGCCACTGTCGCGCGCGTGCGCGGCCCGGCGCTGGGATTCGGTGGCGAAAGCATCGACATCCTCGCGGGCATACCCCTCCAGCGTGGCGATGGTGTCGGCACCGATGCCCTGGGGCACAAAGCCGGTCTTGGCGGCGAACGCGGGATCGCCTCCCATGGCGCCGCCGTTGGAGCCCATGGGCACGCGGGACATGCTCTCGACGCCGCCGGCCACCACGAGATCCTCCCAGCCCGACGCAATCTTCTGCGCAGCGATATTCACCGCTTCCAGACCGGAGGCGCAGAAACGGTCGAGCTGCACGCCGGCCACTGACTCGTGCCAGTCTGCATTCATGACTATCATCTTGGCGACATCACTGCCCTGCTCACCGATGGGCGTGACGCAACCCATGACCACGTCATCGACATAGGACGTATCGAGGTCGTGGCGGGTCTGCAGCGCTCGCAGCAGACCGGCGCCCAGATCTATCGGCTTCACCTCATTAAGGCTGCCCCCGGACTTTCCCTTGCTGCGTGGCGTGCGCACGGCGTCGTAGATATAGGCGTGATGGCTCATGCTGAATGACTCCCGGATTGTTTGACTCATTCCAGTCTGCTCCTGCCCCTGACAGCAGGCAATGACACTGGGCACTAAAATAATTGACTGAAACTTACAGCGGCTTACCGGCCGTTTGCGATCGCCCTGCCACCGCCGTCGCATCCAGACATCGCCACACGTCAAGAAGCGAGATCGGGGACGTCGCTACGCTTGCCCGGCGCCAGAGTTCTTGCTTAACTGCGAAGGCCACGCCGTCGCCACCGCGCAGGGACTGTCGGCCCACAGAATCGGAGAAAAACGCATGCAAGACGCTCAACGCTCACGGCGCGCACGCAGCGCATGGCTTGTTATCGCGGCACTGCTCATGGTCGGCTGCGCTGAACAGGCCCCCGAAAGCTCGACGGCCGGGGCAGAGGCAGAGGCAGATGATACGCCGCGGGTTGCGCTGATCATGAAATCCCTTGCCAACGAATTTTTCATCAGCATGGCAGATGGCGCACGCGCTCACCAGACGGCGAACGCCGAGCGCTACAGCCTGGTGGTCAACGGCATCAGGAATGAGAGCGATCTTGCCCAGCAGGTGGCCCTCATGGAGCAGATGATGGCCACCGGAGTAGACGTTATCGTGATCGCCCCGGCGGATTCAAAGGCCCTGCTCCCGGTTGTCCGGCGCGCCGCCCGGCAGGGTATCGTCGTTGTCAATATCGACAATAAGTTCGATCGGCAGTTACTGGCGGAGATGGACATCGCCATACCGTTTGTCGGCCCGGACAACCGGGACGGGGCGAGGCGGGTGGGCCAGCGTCTCGCGGCGGAGCTCAATCCCGGAGACGAGGTGGCGATCATTGGCGGCATACCCGGTGCCTTTAATGCACGTGAGCGTGCAGCGGGCTTCAGGGACGCCATGCAGGCCGCCGACGTCAGCATCGTCAGCACGCAGGCTGCTGACTGGGAGCAATCGAAGGCGGCCAACATTGCCTCGGCGCTGCTGCGCGAATATCCGGATCTGGACGCCCTGCTGTGTGCCAACGACAGCATGGCGCTGGGCGCCGTCGCCGCGGTCCGGCAGGCGGGACGCAGTGACGAGGTCCTGATCGTCGGCTTCGACAATATCGGTGCCGCGAATGCGCTGGTGGAGCGCGGGGAACTGGTGGCGACCGCCGACCAGCACGCCGACCGGCTCGCCGTGTATGGCATCGAATACGCCCTGGAGATTCTGCAGACCGGCCAGATGCCCACCGACCGCACGACCCCGGTGGATGTGGTCAGCGCCGGGGGCTGAGTTCCGCAAATGCCCGAAAGCCACGCTGCAGGCACCGTCGCGAGCGACGCGGAGAACCTTCTGCTGAACACGCGGGGCGTGTCAAAATCCTTCGCGGTGCCCGTTCTCAAATCGATTGACTTCACCCTGCAGCACGCTGAGGTTCACGCCCTGATGGGCAGCAACGGCGCCGGCAAGAGCACGCTCTGCAATATCATTGCGGGTGTCCTTCAGGCCTCGAGTGGCGATCTGTACCTGCGCGGCGAACGGTTTCAGCCAGACTCCATTCGGGACGCAGAGCAGCGCGGCATCCGCATGGTCATGCAGGAGCTCAATCTGTTTCCCACGCTCAGCATTGCGGAAAACCTCGCCTTTGGCCGCTTCGGCGGCGGCGCCGGGATTATCCGGCATGACACGCTCTACGACCGGGCGAAATCGGCACTGGCAACACTGGGACTGGATGAACTCGATCCCGACATGCCGGTATCCCGCCTCGGTGTCGGACAGCAGCAGCTGGTGGAGATCGCCCGCGTGATCAGTCGCCCCCTGTCGCTGCTGATTCTCGACGAGCCCACCGCCGCCCTCACCGATCCACAGATTGCCCGCCTCTTCACGAGTCTTGAGCAGCTGCGGGCGCAGGGCGTCGGCATTATCTACATTTCGCATCGCATGGATGAGATCCGGCGCATTGCCGATCGGGTCTCGGTACTGCGTGACGGCAATCTTGTGGCCACGGCGCCGGCAGACTCGCTGGACAGTGACCAGATCGTCACCCTGATGGCGGGCGAAAAAGTCGTTGACGGACAGACGACGACCCAACGCCACGCACCGGCGACACGCGCCATAAAGCCGCTGATGAAAGTCGATCAGCTCGGCCGCACGGGCAGCTTTACGGACATCAGTTTCACGCTGCACGCCGGTGAGGTGCTCGGCATCGGCGGACTTATCGGTGCCGGGCGTAGCGAGCTGCTGCGCGGTATTTTCGGCGCCGACCGTGTGGATGGTGGTGGCATTCGGCTCGCCAGCGACGAGTTCCGCGAGCTGCGCCGCATGCGCTCACCCCAGGAGGCGGTTCGCGCCGGCCTGGGCATGGTGGTCGAGGACCGCAAATCCCAGGGGCTTCTCCTGCAGTCCAGCATTGCCCGCAATCTGAGCCTGGCCCGCCTGCCGGAGCTGCACAGCCCGCTCGGCATGATGGATGCCTCCCGGGAGGAGGACATCGCGGCGACCATGTGCCGCAGTCTCGATATCAACTATCGGACGCTGGCGCAGCCGGTGAGCGAGCTCAGCGGCGGCAATCAACAGAAAGTGCTGATCGGACGCTGGCTCCTCAAGCAGCTGCCGATACTGCTGTTCGACGAGCCCGGGCGCGGCGTGGACGCCCGCGCCAAGGCCAGGATTCAGCTGCTGGTGCGCGAGCTCGCGGCCTCGGGAAAAGCGGTTCTCGTGGTGAGCAGCGAGACCGAGGAACTGCGCGCGCTGTCGGATCGCATCCTGGTCCTCTCCAATGGCCGGCTCGCCGCTGAGTTTACGGCAGATGCCTTTGACGAAGCCGCCTTTCTCGCGGCGTGTTTCCGTTTCTACAGCAGCAGTGCACAGGCCACAGCCAACGGAGAAGTATCGCCATGACAAAGCGCGTCGGTCGCAGGGTGCGCCTGCCCTGGAACTCCCTCGGGCTGGTCGCTGTGCTGCTTGCCCTGGTTCTGCTGTTCAGCACGCTGAGTGACTATTTTTTCAGTGCCGGCACCTTCCGCAGTCTGGCCAACCAGATTCCCACCCTGACAGTGATCGCGGTGGGCATGACCTATGTACTGCTGATTGCGGGTATCGACCTGTCCGTGGGTTCGGTCATGGCGCTCGCCGCCGCCGTGACCGGCGTGCTCATGGTCGATCTGCAGTGGCCATTGCTACCGGCCATGCTGGCTGCGCTGGGTGCAGGCCTGGCCTGCGGCAGCGTCAACGGTTTTATCAGCGCCCGCTGGTCCATTCCCTCCTTCGTGGTCACACTTGGGATGCTGGAAATCGCGCGCGGTGGCGCCTATCTCACAACCGGGTCGGAAACCCGTTATCTGGGCGACGCCGTGGGCGTGATCGGCGACCCCCTTCTGGGTCTGGGTGTTTCCGCCGCCCTGCTGTTCGCCGTGGTGGTTGTGGCGATTGGCCAGTTCGTGCTGGTGAAAACGGTGTTCGGCCGCTACGTCGTGGCAATCGGCACCAACGAGGAAGCCGTGCGGCTGTCCGGCATCAACCCCCTGCCCTGGAAAATCACGGTCTTTGCGCTCGCCGGCCTGCTCGCCGGTCTCGGCGGCATCTTCCAGCTGGGGTACCTGCAGAGCGCGGACCCGAATGCCGGCATTGGCCTGGAGCTATCCGCGATAGCCGCCGTCGTTATCGGCGGCACCAGCCTCTCCGGCGGCCGCGGATCGGTCGTCAACAGTTTCCTGGGCGTCCTGATCATCGCCGTGATGGAAACGGGGCTCGCCCAGCTTGGGGTATCAGAGCCGGGCAAGCGCATCATTACCGGTGCCGTGATAATCCTCGCGGTGCTGTTCGATCAGTTCCGGGAACCCCTGGGGCGCCACTTTGCCCGCTGGCGCGCGGTGCCGGCTTCGGATCAGGACTCAGCGGCGTAGCGATCCAGCGCACGCAGCAGGTCCGAGCGCTGGTCCGCGGGCAGGAAACTGGCAGAAAAGCCGTTACGTGCCAGCGCCAGCGCCTGCTCCCGTCCCATATCCAGTGTCGACTGCAGTGCCGTGTAGTTTTCCGTCAGGTAACCGCCAAAGTAGGCGGGATCGTCCGAGTTGACGGTCACGCACAGACCCTGTGCCAGCATCTCGAGAATCGGGTGCTGCTGCAGCGAGTCATACACGCACAGACGCACGTTGGATAACGGACAGACCGTCAACGGCACCTGCTCGCTACGCAGGCGCTCCACCAGCGTCGGACTCTCCAGTGCGCGCACACCATGATCGATGCGCTCCACGCCCAGGATATCGAGGGCGTCGCTGACAAAGGCCGGCGGCCCCTCCTCGCCCGCGTGCGCGGTGAGGCGCAGTCCCAGTTCACCCGCGGCGCTGTAGAGCCGGCGGAACCCGGCGGGCGGGTGATCGCGCTCGGCGCTGGCCAGACCAATGGCGACAAAATGCTGGCGCCACGGCCGGGCCTCGCGCAGCAGATCGAGGGCGCTGTCCTCGCTGAGGTGGCGCAGAAAACTCAGTATCAGCAGCACCGACTGTCCCCACTCGTCCCGCGCCTGGTCCACGGCGGCCACAAACCCGCGCATCACCGTCCCGAGCTTTACTCCGGCGGGCGCATAGGTCTGGGGCTCCACCATGATTTCCGTATGCAGGATGTTCTGCTGCCGGCACCTCAGCAGGTAATCCATCATCAGGTGGTAAAAATCCTCCTCCGTGCGCAGAACCGACGCACCGAGATAGTACAGGTCGAGAAAACTCTGCAGATCGGTGAAGTCGCAGGCACGCTCCACGTCGGCCACGCTGCCGTATGGCAGGTCGACGCCATTTTTCTCGGCCAGCGACAGCATTCGGGCGGGCTGCAGGCTGCCGTCGATGTGCAGGTGGAGCTCGCATTTCGGCATTGCGGCGAGCCAGTCCCGCTCTGGCCGGGTTTTCGCCCGCCCGTACTCCTCACTCATTTACTGACTCCACTGCGGTACCGGTCAGCGTGGTCACGAAGCGCTCAAATGCGGCCGCGGCATCCGTCTGCTGACACACCAGCGCGGTCGCCGGTGCTTCCGGCGCAACGCGCAGCACCCCTGCCGTTTCGGCGTCCAGGTGACGTCGCGGCTCACCGCGCCAGTTGGACGCCGGCATCTGCATATCCGAGGTGGCCATCCAGGGCTGGTCCGTATAGCGATAATCAGCGGTGAGAGCGAGGACGTCTCCCCGGCAGTAGCGCTCGCGGTCGACGATCGCCAGCGCCGCCAGTACATCCCAGAAATAGTACTCGCCGGAATCGATAAACCAGTCGTTGGCACCCAGCACGGCACTCCAGAACATGGCCGCCGGGTTGTCGGCCCGCCGCTTGAAGTCCTCGGCGAATGCCGATGTCACCTGTACGTGATTGGTCACATCCAGGCCCACCAGCTCAACGGGCAGACCCGCCTCGAGCACGCGGCTGGCGGCCACGGGATCGACATACAGATTCCACTCGGCGCGGGTATTCGGGTTGTTGTCGGTGAAGCCGGGAACGATGATATTGCCAGGCGCATCCAGCGCCCCGCCCATGATCACCAGGCGGGACACCCGCTTGCGGTCCTGTGGGTACCTGTCCAGCCACTGCGCAATATTGGTCAGCGGCCCGGTCGCCAACAGCACCACCGGCCGGTCACTGTCCTCGATGGCCGCGTGGATGAGTTCCACGGCGTGACCGTCGTAGGGTCGACGGTCGCTGGCCGGTACCGACACGCCCGAGAGCGTATCCATATCGTCCTGCCAGGCGGTCGGGAAAACGAAGTAGCCATCCAGGGGCCAGGGGTCGCCGCAGGCGACGGGAATGGCGTTGCCCGGCAGAGTCAGATCCATCAGGGCGAGCGCATTGTTTTCACCGGGCTCGCAGTGCGATTCACCGCTGCCGGCCACTGTCACGGCCCGCAGGTCGATCGCCGGCTCACGCAGCAGGTACAGCAGTGCGGCCCAGTCATCGATCGCCATGTCGGTATCGAATACCACAGGGATACCCTGCTCGCGGCTGTCGTCCATCGACACCGGTGGTGATTTGGGGCCGCCTGTTTCCTGCGTCGGCGACGCGTCGCCAGGCGTCACCCGGGGTAATGAATTCTGGTGCTGGTCCCAGCCCTCCACCAGCGCGTCAATGGCCGCGCTGCCAACGCGGTAGGCGGCCTCGAGCGCCGGCAGCCCATTGTCCGGATAGGGCGCCGTCGTGCTCCAGGCCGGCGTTTTCCCGGGCGGCGGCTGGGTGAAATTACTCACGGTGCGCAGGACCATGACGCGGCTGGCGTCGACACGGGCAATGCGGTGCAGGCGATGCAGCGCGGTGAGTGTGCCGCTGTCCTCCATGTTGGAGGTCATGAAATTGGCCTCCTCACCGGCGTAGACCCGAAGCCAGTCATTGGCCCAGGTATTCAGATTGCGCCCATGCCAGTAGGTGCTGGCGGATAGCGTGTCACCACGGGTGACGAAAGGCGCGCGCATGGCCTGTGGAAACCCGCTGTACTGACTGCGGAAATCGCTGATACCCGGCATATCCGGAATCTCCACGTCGCGGGTGGTGTGGAAGGCCCACGCCGCCAGCTCCTGGTTCAGCGGAAAATGAATAGTGTCGAGGGTCCAGCCATCGGAGACATCCTGCGGTCCCTGCGCGGGCTCCTTCGCCCCCAGGGGAATAAAACCGTAGGGCCAGTGGTCGGGAATCTCGCGTGCATCGATTTCGTAGACCAGGTCGCCGTCCACCACATGACTGGCCCACACCGCGGACCCCAGGGAGACGTCCAGCGGATCACCGCCGGCGATGCCCGCCACCAGCCAGTAGGCACGCGACAGATCAAAGCGCGCATCCAGGCCCAGGGCCATGATCGATGCCGTGGCGTTGGGAATACCACCCCCCACGCAGATCAGCAGCACGCCATCGGCCGTCAGGTACAGCGGGAATTCGCCCAGAGGAAAGGGATACTCCTGAACCACATCACTGCGCTCGACCCACAGCTGCAGTTCCCCCGGCTCGTCGCCCCGGGCCTCGCCGTTTTCAAACATGGTCACGACCACCGCCTTGATCGGCAGCGGCGGCGCCGCGCGCAGGGCACCCGGCAACAGCGCGGCAAGCCCGAGCATAGCGGCGACCAGCACCGGGGCAAGGCGGCGCTGCTGCCGGCAGTTGTTGCACACTGATCTCATCCGGTTTTCTCCTGTTTCAGCCATCTGCAAGAACCTGCCACAGCATGCGCAGGCCCACAATCGTGAGGAATACTGCAAAAATCTTTTTCAGTGCCACAGCACTGAGCTTCGCCCCCAGGCGCACCCCCAGGGGGGCCATAAAATAGGTGATCGGGGCGATGGCGGCGAACCCGGCCAGGTTCACCAGGCCTACCGTTCCCGGGGGCGCGTCGTCGGGCGTGGATGCCGTCAGCAACAGCAGCAGCGCCCCGGGCAGGGCGATCACCAGGCCGAACAGGGCGGAGGTGCCGACAGCGCGATGCGCAGCGACGTTCCAGCTGGTAAGCGCGGTGACGCCCAGCGTGCCACCGCCGATACCCATCATGACCGACAGCGCACCGATCGCCGCGGCCACGGCGCCCTGCACGGGAAGCGCGGGCGGCGCGTCACGCAGTGGCGGCGCATTCGGTCGCAGCAGCGTGTTTGCCGCGATGAGCAGCGCGACAGCGCCAAAGATGCCTGTCAGCGCCACACCATCGATGCGGCTGACCACCTGACTGCCAAGCACGACGCCTGCCAGCATAAACCACAGCCAGCGACGAAATAACGCCAGATCGACATTGCCGCGCCGGTGATGCGCGCGGGCTGACGCCACGCTGGTCGGGACAATCACCATCAGCGAGGTACTGGTGGCCACGACCATGGCCGTCGCCGGCGAGATATCCAGGCCCTGGAAAACCAGGAACAGCACCGGGACGATCACGATCCCGCCACCGACACCGAGCAGTCCGGCGAGCAGTCCCGCAAGCACGCCCGCCGCAGCGAGGGCCCCGGCGACCGGGAGCCAGGCGCTGACGCCTTCCATCACGGCATGTTCTCCGCCCGCTCTACGCAGACCGACCGCGGCCGCTTACTGATCGACCGACGTCTCCGTCGCGGCGAGATCTCCGGGCGCGGGCGGGCGCTCCCGGTAGGTATCCCAGTTCTCCAGCAGGGCATCGATCACGCGGGAGCCCACCAGGTAAGCCGACTCCAGGGAGGCATCCAGCCCGGCGTAACCCTCGTTTTCCGCCAGCAGGTTCTCCGCCGCGCCGATGCCGGGCGGGGGCATGGTGTAGTTGCTGGCTGTACGCAACACCATGACGCGATCGCGATCGGCACGGCCCGCGTTGTCGAGGTAGGTAATGGACTGCATGGTACCCGTGTCCTCCATGGCCGAGGAGACGAACTCACCCTTGCCGTCGGTCCAGTAGTCCACCCAGTCATTGGCCCAGTCATTCAGGATGTCGCCGTGCCAGAAGGTAAGCGCCGCGAGATGATCGCCTTTCAGCACGAAGGGCGGCTTCTGCGCATTGGGATGCTCTGTATACAGCGCGCGCGTTTCGGCCAGCGCCTCGTCATCCGGAAGCTCAATCTCCCGCGTCAACTGGAAGGCCCACTCGGTGAGATCGGGATTCAGCCGGAACATCTCCCCGGTAGGTTCCGGCCGCTCGGGATCGAACGGGCCGCCGGTATTGCGCGCGAAGTAGCCGTAGTCCCAGTCCTCGGGGATTTCTCGGGCGTCGATCTCGTGCGACAGGTCGCCATCCACCAGATACTCGGCCCACGCGGCGGAGCCGATGGACGCATCCGCGGGGTCGAAGCCGGCAATACCGGCAACCAGCCAGTAGGCTTCACTGACGTCAAAGCGCGGATCCATACCCAGCATCATGACGGATGCCGCCGACTTCGCGGTCCCGATACCGGTAACCATCACCAGCAGTCCCGTCTCGGGGTCATGGTGCAGGCTGTGATGTCCGCCGAACTCGTACACGTCGGCCAGGTTGCGCCGCTCGTTCCAGAGCTGGAATTCACCGGCCTGGTCGCCGCTGTCATCACCGATTTCAAACATGGTCACCACCACCACCTTTATTGAGGCGGGCCCGGCGTCGGGGTTCGCAGCGGCACCCTCCGCCGGCATGTCGGCTGCGACGCCGGCGGCGCGCGCCAGAAACAGCACACCCAGCAGTGGCAGGGTCATTCGCGGAAAAATCATGGCAGGTCCTTTTCGGTTTCAGCGGAAATTGAGATATCACACAGATCATAGCGACGACAGATAAAGCCGTGACTGCGGGCGTCACCGGCCATCACCACGGCGGGCTGGCGACGCAGTCGCCGCTCGAAGTCAGCGACGCGTATGGCAAAATCACCCAGCAGTTGCGCTTTTACCGCGTCCTCGGCAAAGGAATACTGTAGGGAATTACGACTCAGCAAAACCAGTTCCGGCCAGGACAGATTGTATTCCCGCACTGCCACGAAGAACTCATCGGTCAGGTTGGAATCCCACATGCCGCGGTCGTCGGTAGACAGCGCGACGGGAATGCCGGTGCGCAGGTATTCGGGAAACGGATGCTCGCTGTAGTCAGACACGTACTCGAGCAGGAGGTTGGAAACCAGGTTGATTTCCACGAGATAGGGCCCTTGGCGCATCAGACGCATGGTGTCGGCATCGGTGATCAGATTGACCCCGTGGCCGATGCGGTCGGCGCCCAGCAGCAGCGTATCGCGCACGTGGTAATTGGGCTCATCCACCTCGCCGGCGTGAATGGACAATCGGACGCCGTGGTGTTCGCGACGCAGCTCCCGCAGCACCGGCAGGAAACGCAGCGGATATCCCTTGTCGTTGTCTTCCCGACCCACGAAGTTCACGCCCACCCAGAGGTCCCGATTGCGCGCCACGAACGCATACAGGGTGCGCAGCATGTCTTCAGCCGCAGGCGCAAAGCGCAACACGGTAACCTGCATACGCACCGTGACACCGGTGGCCAGCGCATCCGGCTGTCGCAGGCGCTGTCTATAAATGTCCGCAACCTCGTCAGGGGTAAAAAAACTTCCATCCGGCCGCCTGAAACCGAGAACGCCGACCATGGACTCCAGGTAGCGCAAACCCTCGCGGCCGAATGCCTGCATGTTCAGCACCAGCGCGTCGGCCGCATAGAACGGATTCGCGTAAAGATCTCCCATGCGCTGCCAGTGCGTCTCGAAAAACTCATCGCGCCCCTCGTGCGACTTGTCGAGCACCATGCTGTTCAGCCATCCGCGCTTTTCCTGCGCGTTGAGTTCTGCCAGCGGTTTGAACTCCGACTTTTCGCACTCGTTCAGGCGCTCATAACGACTTTGCTGCAGCGTAACGAAAAGCAGAAGGTAGGGGTCGCTACCAAAGGCATCCTCGCCGTAGGGACGGCAGTTATTGATCTGCACCCGTGTATAAAAGGTGTAGCCGTGTTGCGCCTGATCCAGCGCAAGCTGATACATCCAGTCGTCAAGCACCGATCCCGAAAGATGATTGTGCAGGTCGCCGCCCTTGGGCATGGCGTAGAGAAAACGGTATAGCTCCTCGTCCGTGGCCTCCTGCTTGAAGGCCTCAAACCACTGCGCGACATTCTGTTGCGGGGCAGGCAGCGACGCGCCCACCGTCCCGGATAGAAGCAGGCCCGAGGCCATCAGAGCAAACGCGCGCAGCACCCCGCGAAAAGCGGCAGCCTGCCAGCTGCGCGGAAAGAGAATAGTCACAGTGTTGTCTCCTTTTGAATCTGAGTCATCGTGGGTCGGTGTCATCGAATGCCCGAACGCAAGAAGCGCAAAGCAAGAACCGCGCCACAGCAATAGGACCTCGTTAGCGCACAGTATGCCATGTCCCGGAACGGTCGCGCACCGCACTGGATCATAACTGACCCCGGGCAGCGGCGGTGGTATGGTATTTGCGCCGTGGTATTTGCAACGTTTTAGGTGCAGGGTTTTATCTCAGTCAGCGGATTGCGCGGCAGGAACAACAACAGAATCAGGAGACCGACCGGCGACCATGCGTGAATCCGATACCTACCCCCGCGATATGGTCGGCTACGGCCGTCACCTACCGGCGTTTTACTGGCCCGGCAACGCACGCATCGCGGTGCAGTTTGTGATCAACTACGAGGAAGGCGGTGAAAACTGTGTTCTGCACGGGGACGCCGCCTCGGAGACCTTTCTCTCGGACATCATCAACGCGTCGCCCTTCCCCGACCGCCACATGAGCATGGAGTCGCTATACGAATACGGCAGTCGCGCCGGCTTCTGGCGCCTGCATCGTCTGTTCACCGCGCATCAGCTGCCGGTCACGGTATTCGGCGTCACCACGGCACTGGCGCGCAACTTACAGGCGGTGGAGGCCATGCGCGAAGCCGACTGGGAGATTGCCTGCCACGGGCTGCGCTGGATCAGCTACCAGGAAGTGCCCGAGGCCATAGAGCGCGCCCACATGCAGGAAGCCATCACGCGGCATCGGGAAATCACCGGCGCGGCCCCGCTCGGCTGGTATACCGGACGCGACAGCCCGAATACCCGGCACCTGCTGCGCGAGACCGGAGGCTTTCTTTACGATTCCGATTCCTACGCGGACGATCTGCCCTACTGGATCCGGGACGAGGGAGATCCTCATCTCGTGATCCCGTATACACTCGACTGCAACGATATGCGCTTCGCAACCGCCCAGGGCTTCAACTGTGGCGATGACTTCTACAGCTACCTGCGTGATACCTTCGATGTGCTATACGCCGAGGGTGGGGATATACCCCGGCTGATGAATATCGGCCTGCGCTGTCGCATCGTCGGCCGCCCGGGGCGCTTTCTGGCACTGCAGCGCTTTATCGATCATATCGCCCGACACGAGGGTGTGTGGGTGTGCCGGCGCAGCGATATCGCGCGGCACTGGCACGAGCACTTCCACCCGCAATCAAGGAGCTGACCCATGTTTCAACAGAAAGGACAAGGTATATCCGGCAGTCTGCGCTGCGCCGTCATCGCCATTGCAGCAGCCCTTTCGTCCACCACAGTGCAGGCGTCAGAGACAACAGCGGATACCCCGACCGTCGAGCAGGTGGTGCAACAGCTGGGCCTGGAGGCCCATGTCGAGGGGGGATTTTTCCGCCGCACCTACGCTGCCGAGGAACAACCGCGGGTGTCTACAGCACAGGGCGAACGCTACCTGATGACCTCGATCTACTATCTGTTGACCAGCCAGTCCCCGGTCGGCCACTTCCACCGCAACCGCTCGGACATCGTGCACTATTTTCATCTTGGCGACCCGGTAACCTACTACCTGCTGCACGAGGATGGGTCGCTGCAGACTGTGGTCATGGGCAGCGACATACTCGCCGGGCAGAAACTTCAGCTCACGGTGCCCGGCGGCGTGTGGAAAGCGTCACGCCTGGCATCGGGCAGCCATGGCTATGGCCTGATCAGCGAGGCCGTGGCTCCCGGCTTCGACTATGCCGATATGACGCTGGGTAAGCGCGATGGGCTAAAAGCAACGTTTCCCGCTCATGGCGAGTTGATCGGAGAACTGACTCGCAACGATGCCGCGGCCGACAGACCCGATAGCCGATAAGTCTCAGGTTCCGGATTCACAGCAGCAGTGCACGCCCGCACCTTTACAGTGCGACAGGGTTGTTTTTTAAGGTCGCGCCATCTCTCAAAATTTACAGCATGCCATTGATTGGAAGGAACTTTTTTTAATTGCCCCGCAATCGGCGCAAAGTGGCACTGAAAATGCATGTAAATTCGCAGTAGCTAAGCGCGACAGGGTTCCATGTCTCTGTCGCAACGATTATGGTCCTATCGCCCTCTACGGAGGGCATTTTTTTATCCGGCTCAACAGGCAATAGCCCAACAATTACCCAAGCCGGTCGTTGACCCGTAGGCTGTGCGTCAGCAGTATTGACCTGGGTTTGTTACGGCTCGGGAAGCTCGGTAACAAAGTAAAAGCACGGTCGGGCCGAACAGGTCACGGCACAGCGGTTCAAGCGTTTGACCATACAGGATTAAACGTCACCCGCACCGCAGCTGAAGGCGCTGGCATGATTTGTGCAGCATGGCTGGGGTTGAATCAGATGTGCAGAAGCTTTGCCCCGGGGTCGTCCTCAAGGGCTTTTCCTTAAGGGTGTTTCCTTAAGGGCGTTTCCTTAAGAGTTCAGCGGTGCCAAGACGCCAGAAGTCTGAATTACCGACAGCAAAATCATCATGGGCATCCAAAGGGGATTAGCACAAATGAAGCGACCAACTTTTCATCATCTGACGATATCGGGCGCGCTGGCCGCTTCATCAGGCCTATTGGGCACACCGATTCAGGCGCAACCGGCGCTCGAAGAGATTATTGTCACCGCCCAGAAGCGCGAGGAAAACATCCGGGAGGTGCCGCTGTCTATAACGCGCATGACCGGCGAACGGCTGACCGCCCGCTTCTCCGGTGGAGAGGATATCCTGGCCCTGGCGCAGGCGGCGCCCGGCCTGCACGTGGAATCGTCCAACGGTCGCCTCGCACCGCGTTTCTACATGCGCGGACTCGGCAACGCAGATTTTACCGGGGCTGCCTCGCAACCGGTCTCGATCGTGTTTGATAACGTCCCCATGGAGAAAGTCGCACTGAAGTCGTTCCCGCTGTTCGACATGGACAATGTCCAGGTTCTGCGTGGACCACAGGGCACCCTGTTCGGGCGCAACACCACAGCCGGCATTATCAAGGTTGACACGCGACGCCCGACGGACGACATGGAGGGCTATTTAAAGGCCTCCGCAGGCAACATGGGCACACTGAACGGAGAAGGAGCTATCGGTGGATCGATCATCGATGACACGCTGAGCGGACGCGTTTCGTTTTTGCGCCAGAACAGAGATAACTGGGTCGACAATGGATTCACGGGCCAGGACGATGCCCTCGGCGGCTTTGATGTGTTCGCCGGACGCGCGCAGCTTCTGTGGCGGCCGACGGAAAACCTGGATGTCCTGCTCATGCACCAGCGACAGGAACAGGACGGCAATTCTGCCAGCCTTTTCCGGGCCAATGTGCTGAGCACGGGCAGCAATAACCTGAACGAAAACTACGACCGCAATACCGTGTTCTACGATGGCGGAGCAAACAATCCCGCGGGCATAAAATCCCATGGCACGACGCTTACCCTGGACTGGACACTGGGCGATTACACGGTCACCTCGATCAGCTCATTTCAGAAAGTCTACGATCGCTTTACGCGTGGTGATATTGACGGCGGGTTTGGCTGTGTCTTCACCTGCGAGGGGCCGGCAGGTCCGCCCAGCATACCGTTCAGTCCGTTCACGTCGCCCTTTGTGGTCGACGTGGACACGGGCGGCGAGCAGGAAATCGAGCAGTTCACCCAGGAAGTCCGCATTGCCAGTAATTACGCGGGGCCCTTCAATTTCCAGGCGGGCGCGTTCTACTTCGAGGATGAATACGACGGTATTTCACAGAACCAGAGCGCTGGAGCCACCAGCTTCCAGGCCAACTCCACGGCATTCATTGAGAACACCACCATCGCCGTTTTTGGACAGGGCACCTACAATTTTACGGACAATCTCAAGCTGAACGCGGGCCTTCGTTTTACGGATGATGAAAAAGACGCCAACGTCGCGCGCTTGACAGATGGCGTTGCCGACCCTTTCCCGGAAATCAATCTGGAGGATGACAACGTCAGCTGGGATCTTTCCCTGTCCTACCTGACCGAGGACGGGTCACAATTTTACGGGCGCATCGCCGCCGGATTTCGCGCAGGCGAAATCCAGGATCGCATTCAGGACGACCCGGATGTCACTACCGCCGACGCTGAAACCATCACCTCATTTGAAGTCGGCTATAAGGCGCAGTGGGAGAAAGCGCGGATCAATGCAGCCACCTACTACTATGTCGTCGACGATATGCAGTTGACCGCCGTGGGTGGGGCTGATAATTCAACCCGTCTGCTCAACGCCAATGAGGGCATTGGCTACGGGGTCGAGCTGGAGCTTGACTACGCGTTTACCGACAATTTCGTGATCTCTGGTGGCTACGCCTATACCAAGACTGAAATCAATGACGATGACCTGAGTACGGCCACCTGCGGCTCGGGGCTCTGCACCGTCACCGATCCTCTGGATGAAAATGGTTTCGCACTGATCGATGGCAACCCATTCCAGCACGCACCGGAATGGACCGCAAACGTCGAACTCGACTACACCCTGCCTCTTTCCAGCGGCAATGAGCTGTACTTCTATACCGATTGGCGATTCAAGGGTGAAACGAACGACTTCCTTTATGAGAGTGTTGAATTCACCTTTGATACGCAGTTTGAGGGCGGCCTGCGCCTGGGCTTTCGCAACACGGCACGGAATTATGAAGTCGGGCTGTTCGGGCGCAATATCACGGACGAGGACAATGTCATCGGTGCTATCGATTTTGCCAACCTCAACGCTTACACCAATCAGCCCAGGGTGTGGGGCGCAGAGGCGTCGTATCGGTTCTAGCGTGCCAGGCCCCGGGGCGCGCTCGGGCACAAAAAACAGGACTTTGTCGACCTACAGGAAGCGCCAATGCAAAGAAGACAATCTTGTCCGGCCATTGCAGCAGCGGCCCTATTGCTCCTTGCAGCAATGGGTATCAATGCCGAAAGCGAAAACCGGAAAGTCATTCTTGACGACGATGGCTTCGGCATTGCCGAATGGATGGTCGTGCAGGATCCTGACGTCGAGGTGCTCGGCGTAACGCAGGTCTCGGGCAACGACTGGGTCAAGGTTGGCGTCGCTAATGCGCTACGCGCGCTGGAGCGAGCCGGCAGAACCGACATCCCCGTCGTCCCCGGCGCCACCTATCCGCTACTCAATACAGAGAAGCGGACCGAGCTTTGGGAGAAGCTTTTCGGTCGCCTGATCTGGAAGGGTGCCTGGCACAGAGAATGGGTCGAGGAAACGGAGCAGAGCCTGCCCGAGTATCACGGTCCCGATGTAGTGCCTGAGAACCTGCCGTGGGGACAGCCGAGTACCAGTGCTGCCGATGAGGTTGCGGCCAACTTCCTGATCCGCAAGGTGCGTGAATTCCCTGGGGAAGTCACGATTATTGCCATGGGTCCTCTTACAAATCTGGCGCTTGCACAGCGGCTGGACCCCGAGTTCGCGAAGCTGGCCAGGCAACTGGTCTATATGGGCGGCAGCCTCAATCCACAAAAGCAATTGGACAGCGTCGCCGCCCGACAATTTGCGCGCGAGTTCGTACACACGCCTCGTCGCGAATTCAACATCCGTTTCGACCCGGAAGCGGCCGCCATCGCGCTGCGCGCACCCTGGCGCAAGATTATTATGGTGCCCGTCGACCCCTCTTCGTACACAGAACTCACGCCAGAGCTGCGCGAACGTATCTCGGCGGCCGACACGCCCATAGGCGAAGCATTGGCGGGCGCGGAGCCCGGCTTCCCGCTCTGGGACATTATTGCGACCGGTGTCTGGCTGAAGCCTGAGTTGGTCACCGTCTCGGAAGAGGCTTTTGTCGATATCAACACGCAGTTCGGTCCGTCTTATGGCGACATGATCTCATGGACGCCCGGCTATGAGCCGGGGTTGGACGAGCAGACACAACGTATTGTAAGAGAAGTCAATGTCGCCGAACTCGAACAACTGATGCAGGACCTGCTAACCAGGCAGACCCCGCAAGGTGCCCACTAGCGAGTCATGCCATTAGTAAGGGCGTAAGCAGGGATGGCGCTAACAGATTAAAACCCGCACCGGGACCATTATGGTGCGCAACGCACTCAATCGGTGCGTTACTCTATAGTAAGAGATTGCGCGATAACATCAGCTGCGACGCAAGAGCGTAAAGTGCCCCGCAATGTCGGCCACCCTCATCAAGAGCGCGCGTCCAGCTGCCTGGCATCTTTTGTGCAAGGGCCTAATTGAGAGGTCGCTAAGGGGACCCTGACGCGCAGAGCAGAAAGCCGGGTAAAGAAACCGAGCACAAATGCACGTCACACAGCGGCCACCGGAAAATACCGGCGGCTCTTAAAACAGCTTTCGAGGATCACGCATGAACATACCCGCAAAACGTCTGCCACTTGCCGTGGCAATAGCCTCAACCCTGGCCTCAACCCAACCGCTGCTCGCTCAGGAGCAGGCCGCGGCCGGATCGCTGGAGGAAATCGTCGTTACCGGCTCTCTGCGCAGCCTGCCGGGTGAGGATGTCGATGTATTCGGTTTCGGCAAATCAATGCTGGAGACGCCGCGCTCGGTATCGACCATCAGTGCCGACCAGATGGAGCGCTTCAATGTCAACGATATCGACGAGCTGGTGGCGTTTTCACCGGGTACATTTACCCAGTCTTTCTTTGGCGTTGCCGGTTCGCTGGACATTCGCGGCACGCAGGGCGAAAACTACTTCCGTGGCGTGCGCCGGATTGACAACCCCGGCAACTACGCGACCCCTATCGGCGCAGCTGATCGCGTGGACATCGTGCGCGGACCGGCCTCGCCGATCTACGGTCCCGCCAAGGTGGGCGGTTACCTGAACTTCAATCCCAAGAGTGCCCGGGCGGGTAGCGGTGAATATCTGGATGAAACAACCGGTGGTATCTCCTATACCACGGGCAAATGGGATCGCAACGTGGTCAGCGTTGATGTAGGGGGACCGCTGTCCGACCGGGCCGGCTACTATCTGTACGGTGAGTTCGAGGATTCCGAGAGCTTCTACGACAACACCGAGACAGAGCAGACCATACTCCAGGCGGCCTTCGACGTGGATATCAATGACAAGCTGCACGTGCAGTTTGGCGGTATGTATCACGACTTTCTGGGCAACCAGGTTGCAGGCTGGAATCGCCTGTCCCAGGACCTGATCGACAACGGGACCTACGTCACCGGCACCGCGCAGCCGCTCGATACGGATGGCGACGGCAAGATTTCACACCAGGAGTACTCACCGGCAGGCATCTCGCAGTTTATCCTGTTCCCGGACTTTGTCGCCGAGGAAGACATCAACCCGCTCAGCGCGCTGGAAAATCCCGGTACCACGCAGCTCAGCGGCAGCAACGTGCTGGTCGACCCGAAAGACGAGCTGGACAACCAGGTCCTGACGCTGTACGCCGACGCGATCTACGTCGCCGACAACGGTCTCGAAATCAAGAACCAGCTCTTCTACGAGCAGCTGGAAAACAACAATGAAAACGCCTACGGCTTCTCCCAGGGCGGCGAGACCTGGGTGTTCGAGGAAAAGCTGGTGTTCAGCTACGAGTTCGAAGCCGGCGGCGTGAAATCCAACCTGAAGTTTTCGCCGTCGGTGCGGCATACGGACTTCGAACGCGGCGACGACTTCAGCAACGAGTACTTCGACCGCCGCGACCTCAGCCAGTCCGCCGCCGAGCGGGATCCCTCCCTGGACACCCGTTTGCTGGCGGTACAGATCGACCAGGACTACGACAGTTACCGCTTTGGCGACTACACCATGTGGGGCCTGGCTTTCCTCGGTGATTTTGTCTGGGACAACGGTCTCAGTGTCACGCTGGGCCTGCGCCAGGACTGGCTCAACATGGAATCGAACCTGGATCTCAATCGCCAGCGGGCCCCTGATGCGGATCTGCTCGCAGCCAATCCCAATGGCATCGCCACCTGGAACGATAACGACAGCATCACCTCCTGGAACATGAGCGTAAGCTGGGATACACCCCTCGGCCTTATTCCCTACGCAACAGTGGCCGAGCAATCCACGGTGATCGCCAGCCAGATGGGTGACTTGCCGGAGGACCTGGTGGCCGCGGGAGACACGACGGACGCTTCGGACCTGTGGGAAGTCGGCATCAAGGGCAGCTATCTTGAGGATACGCTCTATTTCGCGCTTGCCTACTACGAGCAGGAGCGCACAGACTTCAGTGCCCAGGCGATTGTGACCAACGCCTCAACCAGCACGGAGGGCATCGAGGCTGAGCTGCGCTGGGTTGTAACGCCGCAGTTTATCGTGACCGCCGCCTGGACCAATGTCGAAGTCACCATGATATCGGCCCAGGAAGAAGGCACTCTGTTCAGCTTCTTTGGCGCCGACGACATGCCCCAGATTGATCCCGCGCTGCTCTATGGCGGCCAGGTCATTGGCCTGATTCCCGTCGGTGATGGTGGTAATGATGCCATCAAGCAGGGCATTCCCGAAAACATCTTCTCGGCTACAGCCACGTACGACTTCGACAACGGCCTTGCAATCAATGCCAGCGTTATCGATGTCGATTCCACCTTCTCCGGTTTTTCCAAGGCAGTGGAACTGCCAGCCTACACGCTGGTCAATGCCGGCGTCACCTGGGAGCGCGAGAACTGGAAGGTCAGTCTTTCCGGCAAAAACCTGACGGACGAAGAGTACTTCCGCGGCAACTTCACCAACCTCTTCGGCAGCCAGATCGTGCTCCCGGAGCTGCCGCGACACTGGGTCGCCAAGGTGGGCTACCGCTTCTAGGATTGCGACCAGTTTTAAACAGTCACAAACGCTTTCCAGCCCTCCCAGGAGGGCTTTTTTTTGCTCGCCGTACTTTCACGATGGCATACTCGACGGGCCCGCCCGCCGAACGTGCACCCACAACAGGAAAAGCTGTATGCAGGATTTCATTCAACGTCTGCCGAAAGCCGAACTACATGTGCACCTCGAGGGCACACTGGAGCCTGAGCACATCTTCTCCCTTGCCGAACGCAACGGCGTTGCGCTCGAGTATGCGACGCCCGCGGACGTGGTCGCGGCGTATGACTTCCATGACCTGCCCTCCTTCCTGAAAATCTACTACGCCGCAATGGATGTCCTGCGCAGCGAACAGGATTTTTACGACCTGACCCTGGCTTATTTTGAGCGCGCCGCGCAGCAGAACATTGTCTACGTCGAGCCGTTTTTTGATCCCCAGGCGCATACCGTACGCGGCGTCAGCTTTGACACCGTCATCAACGGCATTCACCGGGCCCAGCGTGAAGCGGCGCGCAGACTGGGCGTCCAGAGCAACCTGATCATGTGTTTCCTGCGCGACATGAGCGCGGAGTCGGCGATGCAGCACCTCACCCTCGCCGGGCCGTACCTCGACCGGATCATCGGCGTCGGTCTGGACTCGGATGAGAAGGACAATCCGCCGTCCAAATTTGCCGCGGTTTTCGCGCGCGCAAGGGAACTCGGGCTCAAGCTGACCATGCACTGCGACGTCAACCAGGAGGACATTCTGGGGCACATCGACGAATGCCTGCACATTATAGACGTGGATCGCATGGATCACGGCGTCAATGCGCTGGAAGACGAGTCCCTGTGCAGGACCATCCTCGAGCGCGGCCTCGGTCTCACCGTATGCCCGGTATCCAACCGCTTCGTGGTGCAGACCCTGACCTGCGGGGAAATCCGCGACATGCTCAGGCGCGGCATGAAGGCCACCATCAACTCGGATGACCCCGCCTACTTCCGCGCCTATCTCAACGAGAACCTGCAGGCGCTGGTAGACGAGGG
>JBHEPQ010000016.1:0-4779 GCA_046260215.1 Chromatocurvus sp. | reverse complement strand
TGAATACCCTCGTTCAGATTGAACAGCAGCCCCTGGTAGTCCTGACGGGCCCGGAGGCTGCGCAGGCGGTCCAGCCGCAGCCGTATCTGGCCGTAGTCGTATTGCCTTGTCTGGTCCATCTCTCGCCAGCGCTTGGCCCCGCTGCGCTCGTCGTGCTGCAGCGCCAGCTCTCGCCAGCTGTCATAGGTCTCGCACTTTGCCATCTGGCGCTCTATCTGTGCGAGCTTGCGGTTCTGCATCATTTCTTACCTCGACAATTTGCAGCTAACAGACACCTCATAGTGTAAGCGGAACCGGCACGCAGGGCCTGCCACTCTCCGTCGGTACGCCGGCACAGTTGATCATCATTGATCTTCAGGGCCTTCGCCCGAGCGCGTCGCACCGCGATACTCCTCGACCAGGTGACGCTTGTACAGCTTGCCGTTATCCATGCGCGGAAGCTGCTGATGAAAATCCACTGAGCGTGGCAGCTTGACGTGGGACAGGCGCTCACGCAGCCACTCCATCAGTTCGATGGCAACTTCATCCGTCGCGTCCACCCAGTTCTGCGGCTGCACCACCGCTTTTACCTCCTCTCCGAACTCCTGGTGTGGCAGGCCAAAAACCGCGACATCGGCCACCTTGTCGTGGGTGATCAGCAGATTCTCTATCTCCTGCGGATAAATGTTGACGCCACCGCTGATGATCATGAAGTTCTTGCGGTCGGTCAGGTAGAGAAAGCCGTCCTCGTCGACATAGCCGACATCGCCGGTGGTCGCCCAGCCCTGCTCATTGAAGGCATCGGCGGTTTTTTCCGGCTCTCCGTGGTATTGGAAGGATGTCTGCTCGCCCGAGAAATACACGCTGCCTATCTCGCCCGGCGGCAACTCTCTGCCCTCTTCATCAACGATATGCACCTGACCGACCAGGGCGGGACCCACGGAACCCTTGTGCGTCAGCCAGCTTTTCGAATCAATGATGGTCGCGCCTATGCCCTCGCTGGCCGCATAATACTCAACAATGACCGGCCCCCACCACTCGATCATCTGCTCCTTCACCTCTATCGGACACGGCGCCGCGGCGTGGATCGCAAACTGCATGCTCGATACGTCATATTTTTCACGCGTTTCTGCGGGAAGCTTGAGCATTCGGATAAACATGATCGGCACCCACTGGCTGTGGGTTGCACGATGCTCCTCGATCAGATGCAGCGCCTGCTCGGCATCGAACTGCTCCATGACGACGCTGGTTCCGCCCTGATACAGCGCCATCATGTTGTAGTGCAGCGGCGCGGCGTGGTGGAGCGGAGCCGGCGACAGGTATACGGTTTCCTCGCCAAACCCGAAGGCCACACCCAGCGACGCGGCAAGCGGATGCGGCGCATTGACGTCGTCACTGTGCGGCGAAATGAATACCCCCTTCGGCTTGCCGGTGGTGCCGGAGGAGTAGAGCATGGGGACACCATTCGCCTGGTCCTCAATGGGCGTCACTGGCTGACGATCCGCCGCCTCCTCCCAGGGTTCAAAACCCTCGATCACACCGCCCACCATGAAAAAGTCTTTCACACCGCTCGCCCGCTCGCGCATCGGAGCCGCCACGCCCGCGAGCGCATGCGACGCGATAAACAGGCGCGCACCACAGTTGCCGAGAATATAGGCGGTTTCCTCCTGCTGGAGGTGAGTACTTATGGGCGTATAGATCAGACCTGCACGCTGTGCTGCCCAGCAGATTTCGAGAAACTGCCTGCAGTTGTCCAGCATCATGGCGATATGATCACCGCGCTCGAGCCCCAGTGACCGAAACAGCTGCGCACCCTGGTTGGAACGTTCGTCAAGTTCCCGGTAGGTCACGATTTCGCCGGAGCCGCCCATGATAATGGCGGGTTTGTGTGGGTAGGTTTCTGCGGTAATACTTGGGTGGGGCATGACGTTCCCTCGTGCGTTGTCGACCTTAACGGCGTTACTATAGGGCCTGTGGAACGTCCCGTATAGCTGGAGACACTATGCAGCACATGCAAAGCCCCTCCGCCATCCGCGAAGGAATACGCCGCGGAGAGCTTTCCGGCAATACCTCCGGTCTGGCTGCCGGCTTTGTGCAGTGCAATCTCGTCATCCTGCCCGAGGCTCACGCCCACGACTTTCTGCGCTTCTGCCAGGCCAACCCGAAACCGTGCCCACTGATTGCGATGAACCCGTCGCCCGGCGATCCGGGCCTGCCGGCACTGGGCGATATCGATATTCGCCGCGACGTATCGAGCTACCGCCTTTTCACGGACGGCAATGCCGGCGATGACCTTACCGACATCGACGCGCTGTGGCGCGACGACCTGGTGGTGTTCGCCCTCGGCTGCTCGTTTTCTTTTGAGGAAGCCCTGCTCACGGACGGTCTCGAAGTGCGCAATGTCAGCGAGGGTGTCAACGTTCCCATGTACCGCACCAGCATCGGCTGTAGTGCCGCCGGGGCTTTCGCCGGCAACATGGTGGTGAGCATGCGCCCCTTTGTGGCGGCAGACGCCATCCGCGCCATTCAGGTGTGCACGCGTTTCCCCGCAGTGCATGGCGCACCCGTCCACCTGGGAGATCCCGCGGCCATCGGCATAAACGACCTGTCGCGACCCGATTTTGGTGACGCGGTCAGCGTAAAAGACGGTGAAATGCCGGTTTTCTGGGCTTGCGGCGTGACGCCTCAGGTCGCGCTGGAGAACGCCCGGCTGCCGTTTGCCATCACGCACAGCCCGGGCTGCATGCTGGTCACCGACCTGCGCAACAGCCGCCTGGCAGTTCTGTAACCCTTATCGGACGCCGCACATGCTATTGAATTGTGACCTGGGCGAGAGCTTCGGCAGCTGGTGCATGGGAATGGATGCGGAGGTTATGCCGCACATAGACCTCGCCAACATCGCCTGCGGATTCCACGCCGGAGACCCGATGATCATGGCCAGCACCATCGCACTGGCGAAGGCCTGTAGGGTGCGCATCGGGGCGCACCCGGCATACCCCGACCTGGTCGGCTTCGGCCGCAGAAGCATGCAGCTGTCGGGCGAGGAGCTGCACGCCAGCCTGCTCTACCAGATTGCCGCGCTGGACGGCATGGCTGCCAGCGCCGGGGTGAGCATCGAGTATGTCAAGCCCCACGGCGCCCTGTACAACGACATGATGGCGGATGACGGCATTCGCGAAACGGTGATGACTGCGGTCGCGTCTTACCACCGTCCACTGAAACTGATGATGCTGGCAACGGCCGAACAGGCGACGCACCGCGAGGCCGCAGCGGAACACGCGCTGGATCTGCTGTTCGAAGCCTTCGCGGACCGCTGTTACGACGACCATGGCCGGCTGCGCTCCCGACGCCTACCGGGAGCCGTCCACGATCGCGACAGTATGCTGGAGCAGGTGGCGGGCCTGCTGCGCGATGGCTGCGTGACCACCGACAGCGGCAGGCAGTTGCAGCTGCAGGCCGAGACGCTTTGCGTCCACGGCGACAACCCCGAAGGCGTAGCTGCCATCCAGGAAATCCGTGCGCTGGTAGACCAGTGGGCCACCACATGCTGATCCATACGGCCGGGGAAAATGCGCTTATTGTCTACCTCGGCGATACGCCAGGCCCTGAGGTCGCGGCCCGGGTCAAGGCCCTGGCCTCGGCCCTGCCGGACGCGCTGGGCGATCACCTTATCGATCTTATCCCGTCCTATGCCTCACTCCTGGTGGTGTATGACGCACTGGCAACCGATCATATGCACGTACGACGGTGTATACGCGCACTGCCACTCGATACCGGCAGCGTCGACGACACTGGGCGTTGTGTGGAACTGCCGGTTTACTACAGCGAGGAAAGCGGCGCCGACCTGGCAGCTGTCGCAGAGCGTGCCGGGCTCTCGGTCAGCGACGTCATGGAGCTGCACAGCGCCAGCGAATACCGTGTCTACGCCATCGGTTTCGCACCGGGTTTTGCCTATCTTGGCGAAGTCGACGAGCGCCTGAAAACACCGCGCCTGAAAACGCCGCGACAGCGGGTGCCCCGGGGTGCGGTCGCAATCGCAGACCGGCAGACGGCAGTCTACCCGGCCGAGTCCCCGGGTGGCTGGAACCTGATCGGCAGCTGCCCGCGACGTATGTTTGACCCGCAGCATGAGCCGAGCATGCCAGTGACGGTCGGCGACCGCGTGCGTTTCCGACCGATCAGCCGGGATGAGTTCCTGCGCGCCGGAGGCTCGCTGTGAGCGGCCTGCGCGTGATATCTCCCGGCATTCTCAGCCTGATACAGGATCGGGGACGTCGCGGCTACTACCGCTTTGGCCTGACCGATGGCGGACCCCTCGATCCCCGGGCCCATGGCCTGTGTAATCGGCTGCTGCAGAATACTGCCGATGCCGCCACCGTCGAGATCACGCTGGGTGGCCTGGAGGTGGAGGCAGGCGTCGATACCTGGATCTGCATTAGCGGTGCGCCGGTACCCGTGACGATTAACGGCAGGGAGCGCCCGCGCTGGCAGGTATTGCGGATTACCGCCGGAGACCGCATTCAGCTCGGCCATGCACAAAGCGGCTGTCGAGCCTATCTTGGCGTCGCCGACGGATTCCAGGTGAGGCCGGTTTTCGGCAGCTGCGCCACCGTGGTGCGCGAGAAGCTGGGTGGCCTCGACGGCGAGCCCCTGAAAGCGGGCGACCTGCTGCCCTGTAGCACCACGGTGCAGCGGCAACCCTTGAGACTCGCGCCGGCCCAGCAGCCGCGCTACCCCCGCGGCACCACGCTGCGGGTCATTCCCGGCTATCAGCAGGCGGATTTTCCACGCCTGCAGCAG
>JBHEPQ010000276.1:0-2744 GCA_046260215.1 Chromatocurvus sp. | reverse complement strand
CCGCCTTTTTGAACCGTTCGTACTCCTGTAGACGCCGTATCAGCTGCGCCCGGGGATCTTCCTCATCCTCCTCGACATCCGTCGACCGGGGCAGCAGCATGCGCGACTTGATCTCTGCCAGCACCGCGGCCATGAGCAGGTACTCCGCGGCGAGCTCGAACTGCATGGCGTCCATCAGCTCCACGTAGCGCATGTACTGCTCGGTAATCTCGGACACGTCGATATCGAGGATATCGAGATTCTGGCGCCGGATCAGGTACAGCAGAAGATCGGGCGGACCCTCAAAGGCCTCGAGGAACACTTCGAGAGCGCGTGGTGGTATGTACAGATCCCGGGGCAGCTCGGTTACCGCCTGCCCCATTACAAACGCAAACGGCATCTCACCCTGCTGCGGACGCGCCTGCCCGGGCAGAGGACGTACCTGCTTTGCCGGAGCATTGCCGCTATCGTCGTTCTCC
The DNA here is from genome assembly GCA_046260215.1 of Chromatocurvus sp. Classification (GTDB taxonomy): domain Bacteria; phylum Pseudomonadota; class Gammaproteobacteria; order Pseudomonadales; family Halieaceae; genus Chromatocurvus. Next base: position 2,286 of record JBHEPQ010000276.1, on the reverse strand, counting down.
GCTGCTGTGTCGGCTGCGCTCATGCCATCGCCCCGGGGCTAATCCCTAAAAGGCGAGGTGTCGCCTTTGCCTGCACGCAGAATGACCGGCACCTCGTCGAAAAGGTCTATCACGGTGGTCGCCTCCATACCGCAGTAGCCCCCGTCGATCACCAGATCGACAGCGTGCTGCAGCGTATCCCGGATGTCATAGGGATCGATCAGCGGCAGGTCGTCACCGGGCATGATCAGGGTGACGCTCATGATCGGCTCGCCCAGATCCCCCAGCAGCCCCTGCGCGATGGCGTTCTCGGGGACCCGCAGACCCACTGTCTTGCGCCTGGGGTGCATCAGGCGCCGTGGAACCTCTGATGTGGCGCGCAGAATGAAAGTGTAGGGACCGGGCGTGTTGTTCTTCAGCAGGCGGTAGACCGTATTGTCAACGCGGGCGTAGGTTGCCAGCTCGGAAAGATCGCGACACACCAGAGTGAAGTTGTGGTCGGCATCGAGGCGACGGATGCGGCGAATACGATCCAGCGCCGCCTTGTTACCGATCTGGCAGCCCAGGGCGTAGGCAGAGTCTGTGGGGTAGGCGACGATACCCCCCTGCCGAATGATGTCCGTTGCCTGGCGCAGGAGTCGGGCCTGCGGATTATCCGGATGTATCTGGAAAAACTGGCTCACGTCCGACTCGATCTCTGTTGCCGTTTGGTATCGGTATCACGGGTAACGCCGATGGGCGACCGCCCCATTCGGGCCTGCAGCGCATCGACGACATTGGGCACCCCGGTCAGGAGCCTTGATTCTACACCGAGAGACGCTCCGTAGGGGCTGTCGCGGTGAAAATCACTTCCGGCGGACGCGTACAGATCAAACGCGGATGCCAGCCTCGCCAGCTCAGCCGTTCGCGACGCGTCCTGCCGGCCACTGAGAATTTCCAGGCCACCACCACCGGCGGCGCGAAAATCCGTCAGCAGGCGGCGCAGCTTCATCCGCGTAAAACGGTATTGCAGCGGGTGCGCCACCACCGCAATACCACCGGCGTCGGCCAGCCATCCCGTAACGCTGGCCAGGGACGGCCAGCACGCCTTGACATCGCCCACCTTGCCGCGACCGAGATAGCGATCAAAGGCAAGCCCCATGTCAGCGACATGCCCGGCATCCACCATCCATCGCGCAAAGTGCGGCCGACCGATCTGCGACGCGCCAGCGCAGGCCCGCGCGCCGGCGAGCGCCCCCGGGAACCCGCGCTTCTCGAGCCGCGCGGCAATTTCAACGGCGCGGCTCTCGCGCGCCGACTGCAACGACGCAATGCCCTCGGCCAGCCCGGGCGCGTCAGCATCGAAACCCAGACCCACGATGTGAACACCGGCACCGGCCCACTGGCAGGACAGCTCAACCCCCGACACCAGTAGCACGCCGGTTTCTGCGGCGCTGTCGCGAATCTCCCGATATCCCGCGAGCGTATCGTGATCGGTGACCGCAAGCATCGTCAGCTGCGCCTGAACGGCGCGTGCGAGCAACCCGGCTGGCGTCAGTGCGCCATCCGAGGCCTGCGTATGGGTATGGAAGTCAACGTGCACAGTCAATACACTACCCAACAATACGCCACGCGCGACGCTGTGCGCAGCACGAGGCGCGTCGGCGCGCCAGCCTGTATCGCGGCACGCCGCTCTGAAAACGCTATAATCGCTTGCATATTCGCAAGTCTACCACGACAGGAAACCCGATCCCCATGAAGCAGCTGCTGGAATTCGTGCCGATCGCCCTGTTTTTCATTGTCTACCAGCTCGACGGTGAAACGCTGTCCATCGCCGGCTGGACACACACTGTCGATGGCATTTTCAGCGCGACCGCCGTATTGATCGCCGCCACCGCCGTCCAGGTCATCATCGCCTCGTTTATGGCGCGCAAGCTCGAAAAGCGCTCGGCATGGACCCTGGTGGCCGTGGCGGTGTTTGGAGGTCTCACACTGGTGCTGCGCGACCAGACCTTAATCCAGTGGAAGCCGACGATCTGCAATTGGGCTCTGGCCATTGTTTTTGGCGCCTTTCACTTTCTGGGCGAGCGCAACCTCATGGAGCGCACGCTTGGCGCACAGCTTCAGCTTCCAAAAACCGTCTGGGCGCGACTCAACCTGTTGTGGATAGCGAATTTCGCGCTGGTCGGCGCGCTCAATCTGTGGGTGGCCTACGGCTTCAGCGAGTCCACCTGGGTCAGTTACAAGCTCTACTCCGCCATTGGCTTCACCCTGGTGCTGACCGTTATCACCGCACTCATGGTCAGCCCGCATATCAAGCACGCCGAG
>JBHEPQ010000264.1:0-3468 GCA_046260215.1 Chromatocurvus sp. | reverse complement strand
GTATGGCTGCATTCAGCCCGGCGAGGCCGGCGCCTACAATGGCGACATCAACGCGCTCCGGCGCGGCTCGCAGCCTGAGCGGCAGGCCCAGTCCGGACAATGTTGTGCCGCCAAGTCCGAGGGCCAGGAGCTTGCGCCGCGGGATTCCCGCCGTGGCGGGGCGGTCGCTGTTATCAGGCATGTCTTTCATCTCAGAACCTATACCGCGCGCGCAGATTCCACAGCCGCTGTGGCGGCACGTAAACGATAAAGTTGCGTGCAAAGGTCTGCGGATTGACGAAAGGCGACACGCTGAGAGGGGTATCGTCGTCGAACAGGTTGGTAATGGCCGCTGTTACGTCCCAATGGCGGGTGGTGACGCCGACGCGCAGGTCGACCACTGTTCTGTCACCGGTCTCCGCAAGCTCGCCGATGGTGGCGTACTGGGTGGAGCGATAGCGGGCATCAGCCTGCACAAAGCCGCTCATCTGATTGCCGAAATCCCGTGTCCAGGTCGCCGAGAGATTGGCATTGTGGTCGGAGGAGTAGGGCATCCGCCGGTAACCGGAAAGATCCACGTCGGTGCCCGCCAGCCGCGTTTCCAGCGCATCCTTGATCCGCGCGGGGGTATAGGAATAACCGCCGCGGATGTCCAGCGACGCGGAGGCGCGCCAGGCGAAATCGAATTCCGCGCCCGGCACCCGGGCCTTGCCCGCGTTGGCCGTGTAACCCACCTGACCGACCTGCGGCGGCGGCGGGACGAATACGGCGTTCACCTGGACATCTTCCCAGTCCGTGTAGAAGACCGCGGCATTGAAGACCAGTCTGCGGTCCAGCCACTCGGATTTGATGCCGAGTTCATAACTGACGGCAAGTTCCTCGTCGAAGGGCAGCAGCTCCCGGGGAAGCTCGACCGACCCGGCGCCCAGCGCGGTATTGAAGCCACCGGGCTTGGTTCCCGCGGCGATTGCCGCGTACAGCATAAGATCGTCGTTCACGCGATAATCCAGGCTGGCGCGCGGCAGCCAGGCTGTCCAGCTGTCATCGAGCGATTCGGGCGTGCCGCCGAAGGTGAAATCCACCTCCTGTTCCTCGTAGCTGCGGCGCAGTTCCAGCCCCGCCGTAAGCTGTTCGCTCACGTCCCACTCCACGGCGCCGAAGGCGGCATAGGCGGAAATATCGTAGGTCTGTTCCGTCTTCGGGATGTCGTCAGGCGTCAGTACGGTCCCCAGGACGCTAGCGCCCTCTTCGTCGACCTGCTCGTCGTAATAGTAGAGCCCCACCATCCAGCGCACTGGCCGGTCCTGTCGCGAGGTATAGCGCAACTCCTGGCTGAATGTATCGATATCGCGACCGATGAACTGGCGTAGGTTGTTCTGCAGGAAGCCGACCGGTGTATCGGCCTCGCTCAGGCCCATGTAGTCGATATCGAGATCAAAGATGCCCTCGGTGCGGTTGAAGCCTGACTGGGAGCTGATAGTGCCTGCGCCCACATCCCAGTCGAGGTTGGCGGTAAACCAGGTGACTTCGCGCTTGTTGCCCTCGCAGCTGTCGCAGTTGTGGGAAATGAGGTCCTCATCGACGGGCACCTCGCCCCGGTACCAGACGTTGAATGGCGACGGCCCTACCTGCTGGTTGGATGGCTGCGTATGGTAGGCCGGCTGGCCCACGTACTCGTCGGAATAGGATGCGCGGACATAGGCCCTGAAGTTGCCGCCATCGTCGTAGAGCATGGATAGCGCCCCCGCTTTCACTTCCTGTGCGCCCACGCCGTCGCGCCCGGTCAGCGTGTTGTCGAACAGGCCGTCCTCGAAGTCCAGCCAGCGCCCCGAGACGCCGAATGAGAGGGCATCGCTCGCCGGAAGATCCAGCCACCCGCTGAGCTGCCTGCGGCCGCGCTGACCGGCCTCGGCCTCGACCCAGCCGCCGAATTCGTCCCCGGGGCGGCGCGTGATGTAATTCACCGCGCCGGACAGTACGCCGCGGCCGAACATGGCGCTCTGCGGACCCTTGACCACCTCGATGCGTTCAATGGCGAGATTCTGCAGGTTCAACCCGGAGCGCCAGGGCACCAGGTTGCCATCCACGAAGATACTCGTGGTTGGCTCGCTCGCGGCGCGCACGCTGGTCTGTCCGCGTATTGCCGGTTTCGAATCCCAGGGACTCAGGCCCTCGGACCAGGTCAGCGACGCCGTGAACTTTGCGACATCCTCCAGGCTGCTGATGCCCTGGCGCTCGATCTGTGTCAGGTCCATCGCAGAAACCGATACCGGTATATCCTGAATACTTTCCTCCCGTTTGCGGGAGGTCACGATCACCTCCTCGATGGCGGTTGCTCCCTTTGCCGGCGCCCCGGTCTGGGCCCAGCCGGGCATGCCAAAACTGGCTGCCACGGCAGCCGACAGTGCCAGAATCTTATTCTTATCGTGCATGGATAAACCTCCCCTCGTGTCCGATGCGATTACTCGCTAAAGATAAGCACGACGGTTCTTTCGGGGATATGATAGATTCCCGAATTGCAGGGAGTTTTTCCCACGCGGCGCTGGGGAAGAGCGAAACCTTGTGCCAACGGCATTCGCGCAGCGTGAATGGCCGCTCGCAGGAGGGTTGAATCTGGAATGACGACGAACTTGAGGACCGCAGTAGCTGCACCCGACAAGCGGAGGCGCGAGCTTCAGCTGTGGTTCTATATCGGCGTTCCGTTGCTCATCGGCTTCTTTCTGGGCTGGACACAGGTTGGCCGGGCTGCCGAGTGGCCCAAGCATTTTTCATTGTTGTACTGGCTGGGCGTCAGTTTCGGCAGCCTGTTTTTCCTCGAATTGCTGACGCCGCCTTTTGCCCACCTGCTGCGCCCGCGCGGGGTACCCCTCTGGATCACGCTCATTATTGCCCAGATTGCCATCGGCTGGCTGGCGATTCTGCCGGTGATAAGGCTGTACACCGAATGGGTCCAGTCGTTCCTTCCGGTGGCCCTCGCCGTTCCCCTGCAGGACGGTTCACTTGGCAGTGTCCTGCAAAAACTGCCCACCAACATCATAAGCTGGGTTAGCATCAACCTGCTCTTCTTCCACTGGCTGGGCCTGGACCGGTTTGGCTATCAACCGCCGGGAAGCCAGGTAACAGTCGCGCTTGCGCCCTCTAGCCCTGCCCCTGAAGTCGAGATGCCCGAGCCACAGTCGCAGGCACCTGCGGCTGAAGCGGACGCGGGGGATAGTGATGTGTCCCGGGAGGCGGATCCGCCCCTGGCATTCTTGACGCGCGTCCGCGAGGATCGCCGCGGTGCCCTGCTCGCGTTGCAGGCCGAGGGCCATTACCTTCGCGTGTACACGGATGCGGGCAGTGACCTGGTGCTCTACCGGCTCAGCGACGCACTGGGAGAACTCTGTGATCACGACGGCATGCGGGTACATCGATCCTGGTGGGTCGCAGATCGGGCGGTCGCTGTGGCGAACAACGATGGGAAACTCACGCTCGTCAACGGTATGCAGG
>JBHEPQ010000223.1:0-5410 GCA_046260215.1 Chromatocurvus sp. | reverse complement strand
GTGGCGGGCGCGTACTACAATGTGAAGGTAGAAGAATGCCACAGTCGCCGCTCGATGAATCGGGCTGATCATGTCATCAGGGAGTTGTCAGCATGTCGAAACTGTTTGAATTGCGTCGCAAGCACGCCGTACCCGGGCCCGATAAAGCCCTGCCCGGCCGCTCGGAGGCCATGCCGGTGCCGGAACGCCATGTGGTCCTGGGTACCCCGCTGGCAGGTCCGTTTGCGCCAAACCTGCAGGAAGCCGTGTTCGGTATGGGATGCTTCTGGGGAGTAGAACGTCTGTTCTGGCAACTACCCGGTATTCACACCACGGCGGCGGGTTATGCCGGGGGCTACACGCCGAACCCGACCTACCGGGAGGTCTGCTCGGGCAAGACCGGGCACACTGAGGCGGTTCTGGTGGTGTTTGATCCTTCGCAGATTGCTTATGCGGAACTGCTGCGACGTTTCTGGGAAGGTCACGACCCGACCCAGGGCATGCGTCAGGGCAATGATCTGGGTACGCAGTACCGATCGGCGATCTATACGATGGACGATGAGCAGCAGGCGGCGGCAGAGGCTTCGCGTGAGGTGTTCCAGGCTTCGCTGAAATCCGCGGGCTATGGCGACATCACGACGGAAATCGCGCCCGCGGGCCCGTTCTTCTATGCCGAGGATTATCATCAACAGTATCTTGCCAGGAACCCCGGGGGCTACTGCGGCATGGGCGGCACCGGTGTCACCTGCCCGGCGGGGCTGGCCGTTGGCTAGCAGCTGTAGTTGCCGACCAGGAACCGGCCCAGCATCGCGGCGAGGGCGGTTTCTGCCCGCAGTATGCGATCGCCCAGCGATACCGGCTGCAGTCCCGCGCGCTGTGCCAGCGCTGTCTCGAAGTCGATGAACCCGCCCTCGGGCCCGATCATCAGCAGGGTATCGGCGTCACCATCCGCCGGGCAGGGCACGCTGGCGCCGGGATGGGCCAGCAGCGCGCGCCGGCCGGTGGCGAGCCCCGGCAGCCGGTCCTCGGCAAAGGGCCGGAATCTGCGGTGCAGGCTGATCGCGGGAAGCACGGTGTCCATAGACTGCTCCAGCCCCGAGAGCAGGTAACCCTCGATAGCCTCAGCCGTCAGCAGGTTCGATTGCCAGAAGCTTTTTTCAACGCGCTGGGCATTGATCAGGTGCACCTCACGGACGCCGCTTTCGGCCACGGTGCGCAGCATGCGGCGCAGCATTTTCGGTCGCGGCAGGGCGAGGACAACTGTCAGTGGCCGCTTTGGCGGCGACGCTTTCAAGGCATTGAAGGATAGCGTGACGCCGTCTCCATCCAGGGACAAAAGGGTCGCCTCCCCGATATCCCCGCCGATTTCACCGGCGCGCAGGCGTTTGCCCGGCGCGGCGCCGTAAACGCTGCGCAGGTGGGCCGAGCGGCGGCCGCAAACCCGTATTTCCGTTGTCCCGGCAATGCGCTCCTGTGGGGTGAACAGCAGGATGTTCAAGGTGCCTTCAGCCGCACCGTTGATCGCACATGAGCCTGCGTGGATGACACATCATGCAGGGTAGCGGCATGCCGCTTTCAGACCGACACCTGCGTGCGTGCGCTGTGCGTACCGATGCGCACTTCCCGGCGTAGCAGGGCGAGGAGAGAAAGTGCTTCGTCACGGTTCAGAAATTCACCGACAGAAACTGCCTCTTTATTGTCATGCAGTGCCATTTGCGGGCCTTCCCAGGGGTGCGCCTCGGGCGTTACCGCGAGCGCAGTCTCGCGCCGGTCAAACTGCCAGCTCTGCCGCGGCGCGTAATAACCCTTGTCGATACGCACGCTGTCCTCACTCAGGGTAATGACCTGACGGTACTCCAGCTTCCAGTTGACGTAGTACAGGGCGCCACCCAGGGCCGTGAGCTCCAGCCCCGCGAATGGCAGGATCGGCCAGGCGCCCAGCGCAGCAAAGCCGACGGCGGCACCCAGCGACGGTATCGCCAAGGCGAACAGCGCAAATTTGTTCGCACGCCAGGACGACGAATGGTTGGGCTTGGCGACGATGACGACGCGGCTATCCGAGCAATTGCTGTTTATCACAGGTGGGCGTCCGTGCGTTTTTACCAGTTTAGCCGATTTGTACGCAGGCGGGTACGTAGAGGTTCTTCAGAAGGGGGCCGGGCAGCTGATGTCCATCCATTCCTCGGTCAGCGGGTGCGGGAAGGCGATGCGCGAGGCGTGCAGCAAAAGCCGCGGCGCCATGGCGAGCGCTTCACTATGGGCGTACATATCGCAGCCCAGGATGGGATGGCCGAGGCTGGCCGTGTGGATACGCAACTGGTGCGAACGTCCGGTGACCGGCTCCAGTAGCAGGCGCGTTCGGTCCGCCTGGCGCCCGGTAACCGTGTAGCGGGTCAGTGCGTACCTGCCGCTGGCGTGACAGACCTTCTGTCGCGGTCGATTCTCCCAGTCGCGGGCGATCGGCAGATTGATCTCGCCGCTGTCTGCCGCGACCTGCCCATACACCACGGCCTCATACTCCTTGCAGATACGGCGCTCCTGGAACAGGCGACCGAGGGCCGACTGACTGCGCGCGGATAGAGCAATGATCATGACCCCCGAGGTGTCGAGGTCGAGCCGGTGTACCGTCTTTGCCGACGGGTAATTTACCTGCAGACGCGTAATCAGGCAGTCGCGGTTGAGCGGATGCCGGCCGGGAACGGACAGCAACAGGTCCGGCTTGCGCACCAGCAGCACATCGGCATCGCGGTACAGAACCTGAATGCGCTCGCTGCTGTGCGGTACCAGATAGGGTGGCATGTCCATTCGGGGTCGGGCCGTGAAAGGTCAGTGTAAAGCCGGTGTCATGCCGTTTTGCCGAGGGCACGCTGATAGGCGCGCACGGTCGCGTCGAGCCCCTGGCTGAGCGCCTCCACGGTCAGGGCATGACCAATGGACACCTCGCTCAGCCCGGGTATGGTGGCGAAAGTCGGCAGATTATCCAGGTTCAGGTCGTGGCCGGCGTTGACCCCCATACCGAGTTCCACCGCCAGTGCTGCGGCGGCGCGATACGCCTCGAGCACGTCGGTGATGTCTGCGCCTTCGGCAAAAGCCCGGGCGTAGCGTTCGGTGTAGAGTTCGATGCGGTCGGCGCCTGTTTCCGCAGCAAGGCGTATCTGCGCCGGGTCCGGGTCCATGAACAGGCTGCTGCGAACGCCCAGGGAGCGCAGTTCGGCAATCACGGCCGTGACCCGTGGCCCGTCGCGACGCAGGTCGAAGCCGTGATCGGAGGTCAGCTGGCTGTCGTCGTCGGGCACCAGGGTCGCCTGGGCCGGGCGCAGTTCACGCACCAGCGGCATGAACCCCGGGTAATCCCCGACACCGGCGCGATCGCTCCGGCGCGGCCCGGCGAAGGGGTTGCCTTCCATATTGAATTCAACCGCTAGCATGGCTGTCAGATCGCGACAGTCCTGGACGCGTATATGCCGCTGGTCCGGCCGTGGATGCACGGTGATGCCGTCGGCCCCTGCATCTATGCAGATTTGTGCATGTGCGGGCACATCCGGTGACCGCGTGTCCCGCGAATTGCGTATCAGCGCGATTTTGTTGAGGTTGACGCTGAGTGCTGTCATAGCAGGCTCTTGCGCCGGATCGACCTGATGATCACCGGCTCTACGGGGACATCATTCATGCCGTCACGCTGCGTTACCGGCGCGGTCGTGATGTAGTCGACCACTGACATGCCGGCGGCGACCTCACCAAACACCGTGTATCCCTCACTGCCGGGTGTCCAGTCCAGCTTCAGGTTGGTGCGCTGGTTGATAAAAAACTGGGCGGTCGCTGAGTCCGGGTCGCCGGTGCGCGCCATGGCCACCGTACCGCGCACATTGTGCAGGCGGTTGCGGCTTTCGTTGACGACTGGCTCCCGCGTGGCCTTTTCGGTCATGTCGGGGAGGAAACCGCCGCCCTGAATCATGAACCCGGGAATCACGCGATGAAAAATCGTGCCGTCGTAGAATTCTCCATCGACGTAGGCAAGGAAATTTTCCACCGTCGCCGGCGATTTGTCGCGTAACAGACGCAGCGTGATGTTCCCATGGTCGGTGGCAATCACGACCTGTGGATTGGGCAGCGGTGTCTGCGACTGTGCCGGCGCCGCGAAAAAACCGGTCAGTAGCAATAAAGAGACCGTCAGTGACAGAATGCCTTGCATGATTTGCTTCCGCATGTTTCAGGCCCAGCTGGAGCTGCTGCGCCGGCGTGGCCACAGGCGCGGCACGACCAGTGTTATGCCGACGCCGAGCAGCACCGCCAGCGCGCCGTCGAGAAAAGCGCCGCTGCGTAGTTTCTCGGACAGTCGCTGGTTGTCTGCCTGTAGCATATCCACCTCGGAACGCAGGGTCTCCACCTCCTCTGCAAGGCGACGATTGTCGGTATCGAGCTGGATCGCCCGGCTAGAGGTCTTTTTCAGCGCTGCCAGCTCGGCTGTGGTGTCCGCAAGCTCCGACTGTGTCGTCGTCGCCAGTTTCTCATTCTCCTCGCGCGCCTCGGAGGCGGCGTTCAAGGATGCGCGCAGCTCCGCATTGCGGGACTCGACAGCGGTGAGTCTGCGCTCCACCGCGGGCAGCTGCGCCTGGGCCGGCCTGTCGACGGACAGAAATTCACTGCTTACCCAGCCAGTCGTGCCCGCCGGGGTTGTGACTTCGGTCCACTCGCCGTCTTCCGCGGTGCCCGCAGCCGTCAAGGTGTCGCCGGGGTTCAGTTTGGCAATCCACCGGTAGTTGGTTCCCGGGCCCGCATGCAGCACGATAAACACCTCGTCACTGACATACACAGTACTCTGGGCCTGTAGCAGCGGGCAGTACAGCAGGCCGATCAGAGCGAACAGACGCACGAACGTCATCAGAAGGAGGTCCTATTCAACCAATAAAAGCGTCGCAAGGGTAGCATGGTCGACCTGGCTCAGGGCAGCACCGGCACGAAGGGCCTGACATCCACCCGGCTGAAAATGCCGGCGACCACGTAGGGGTCGGCATTCGCCCAGTGGGTCGCCTCCTCCAGGCTGTCGAACTCGGCGATTATAAGGCTGCCCGTAAAACCGGCAGACCCCGGGTCGGGGCCATCGATCGCCGGGTGCGGTCCCGCCACCAGGATGCGACCCGCGTCGACCAGCGTCTGGATGCGTTTAAGGTGCGCAGGGCGGGCCTGCCTGCGCCTGTCGAGGCTGTGCGGATTGTCCTCGGCGATGATGGCGTAATACATGTGAACGTCTCCGGACGTGGTGACGCTAGTTATTCTCTCCGCCGGAGCTCTCGGCGTGCTTGATATGCGGGCTGACCATGAGTGCGGTGATAACGGTCAGCACCAGGGTGAAGCCAATGGCGGAGTAGAGCTTGTAACTGACCCAGGTGGACTCGCTGAAGCCGTAGGCCACCCACAGATTGAGCGCGCC
>JBHEPQ010000206.1:0-3108 GCA_046260215.1 Chromatocurvus sp. | reverse complement strand
GCAGGCGCCCGGCCACCTGGAAGTCCTCCAGAGCAAACCGGTAGTACGCTGACTCCGCGAGGGTTGTATGCCGTGACAGACCACCGTAAAAAATCCCACGCTCGTGGACTCGTCCAAACCGGGAACCCCAGCGCAGCGGCGAGTAGCGAAACGGCGTACTCAGCAGATAGTGCAAACCCGAGGCCCCGGGAGGCAAAGGCGGCTTTGCCTTATCCAGCATCGACTCGAGCAGCGTCTGCTCCTCCAGCGTGTCGACGTAGGTCAGAGTGGCTACCTGCTCCTGGCTCTCCACCAGACGATGGACTTCACCGCATAAGGGTGTGACATGCGCCGCGCCGTGATACCGCGACCAGATTGTCACAGCTTGCCGCGGATACCATCGATGAAAGTAAGCACGGTTATCAAACCCTGAATCGTCGTGATCTGCTGTACCGGCACTCCCCCTGTGACGGCATTTTCACTGCACATGAAATGGCGCATCCAGGCACTGTCACCGCCCGTGAGCGCATGAAGTGCGCGTGCCAGGCGAATCAGCAGCAGAGCCAATTCTCCCTGCTTGGAGTCGGGATCCAATGCTCCGCCGCGTCCAAGTCGGCTGACCGCCGTTCGATGCATGCCAATGACCGCCCCCAGCTCTGACTGGTTCATCCCAAGCTGGGTGGCCGCACGCAGGACAGCTTTGGCAAGCAGTTCGTGGGGATCTGTCAGGAACAGAGCCGCCTCTCGCGCAGCCGCAGGGCTTCGCGGTAGAGAGCAACGTCTGCTGCATGATGACGCTCAATGCGCGCGCGAAGTTCCACGTCATCCACATAGCGCACGGTCGCCGCCGGGTTGGCATTCTCGGTCTCGCTGGATTGCAATCCAGGCAATTCGGAAAGGCCGAGAAAGCGCCGCGCGAAGTCCTCGGCATCCGTGGCGTAATATTCGGTAATGCCGACAAAGTCCAGCCGCGCGAGGGGCACACCCCAGAGAAACTGCCGGTACACATTACGCAGCTCCGGCCCGAGGCAGAAACGCTCCAGGGACCAGTCCTCCTCCATCATGCGACGGTGCAAGGGGCCGGCGGTGTCGGCATCAAAGCTGCGACGCCAGTAGTGGTAATGCGAAGCCAGCCGCTCCACCGGATCGCGCAGCCAGGTGACCCGGCGCCAGCCCGACCCGCTGCTCCACAGGCTGTACTTGATGGCGAGGAAGTGGCCGTGCACGGCATCGACACCCCGCAACCTGTCCGCATGCAGCAGCAGCCCGATGCCAGCGCGCACAGCGCGAGTCCGGCGTGCGGCCACCCTTTCATGCAGGGGGCGATCGGCGTAGTCGTCAATGAGGCGATCGCCGTAATGCGCCTCCAGCAAGGCACGAAAGCTGGTGCCGGCGGTCTTGGGGAGGTGCAGGGAAATCAGCATTTCGCTTCAGACTGACTGGCCGCAAAACCGGCAAACAGGGCCGAATTGCGCTCGCGCAACTGCGCGAGCCTGTCAGCGAAGTCGGGCAGCTCTGACAGACGGCGTTGCAGCGTTTCACGGGCATAAGAATACAGCGCCAGATCATAACTGTTGCGGTTGATCACCTCGCCACACAGGGGACCGAGTTCCTCGTACACAGTGGGTACTTCGGACTCGCCCCTGGCACTGACGTTCTGCGGCACATGTGCGAGATCGATTGACGGAAACACGGGGCTCAGGGCCGCCTCAAAGACCACCATACTCTCATCGTACAGCTCCACGATGCCAACGTTGCCGGTCTGCTTCAGGTAGTCCAGCGCACTGTCGAACACCGCTGAAAACACGGCTGCACCAGGTTTGTATGCGAACTGGCCCGCGAGATAGCGGGTCTGGAAATTGCGAATCGTGGGGCCGACATCGTCACGCATACGCCAGGCCACGTACTCCCGAAAACCCATGGCCTTGGCCGCCCTCGCACCCGGCGTCTGGGCTTCCTGCCTGCGTTCAAAGGCATACACCGACCGCAGGCGCTCTATCGGGTGGCGCAGCAGATACAACGGGTGCAGTGACAGGCCGGGGAGCGCAGGCAGCGGGCTGGGCAGGCTGTGACTCGACAGGGACACAATCCGTTCATCCTCCAGTGCGCCCGCCAGCGTCCGTGTCGGTTCCAGTCGCATGTCCCGGTCGACGCGATGTTCGCAGAACCCGTCACCGAAACATCGCCGCAGGGACCAGTCCAGAGTCGTACCCGCATTCTTGAAGATATGGCCGTGAAGCAGAACGTGTCTCATTGGGTGCGCATTATTCCGTTGGTCCGGCTCCGAGAATCTCATGGCCATTTAGTTGAGCTCTGACCCCTGGAACGCAGCGGCAGCAAATCCTGTCGATACCTTTTCGGTGCGCATCATAGCATCACGACAGCGCGGGTGATCGGTGACTTGCTGGATCCTGCAAGGAGTTGATCCCACGTAAGCAGACAAGCACATCAGCCCGCATTACACTGGCCACATGGCTTCCCTCGACACTGCCCGTTCGCTGATTGAAGACTTCAGTCTCGATCCGGAGGACTATTCCCTCGCCGTGGACCCTCAACTGCCGCCCACCGGCCTGCAACTGGAGGGACCAGTACAGGACCATCAGGTATTCCTGCGCGGAGCGCTGGCCGGCACGGTCGCCATCACGTTTGGCGACGTCAGAGGCTGCAACGTGTTCCTCGGTGACAATCTGCGCGGCAGGCTCAGCATCGCCCTGCGCTGCGACAACGCCACCGTCTTCATCGGCCGCGACGGCGACTTCAACGACCTCACCCTGCGTTCGCGTCAGCCGGACGACGTGATCGCCATCGGCAACAGCGTTGCCGTGACCGGCCCGGGCACCTGGATCTCCGGGCTGCGCGGCGGCGATGCCCGCCCCGGCATTATCATGGGCGACTGCTGTGTGGTCGCGCGGGACGTGATTCTGCGCAATACCGACGGCCACCCGGTGTTCGACCGGGAGAGCCGCCACCAGATCAACCAACCCGTGAGCGACATCGTTATCGAGCCGCATGTCTGGATCGGCGAACGCGCGGCCATTCTCAAGGATGTGCGTATCGGTGCGTTTGCCGTGGTTGCCCTCGGGAGTGTGGTAACGCGGCCCGTGCCGCGCTATAGCGTGGCCAGCGGGG
>JBHEPQ010000200.1:0-14341 GCA_046260215.1 Chromatocurvus sp. | reverse complement strand
CCTGCCCCTCGCTCGGGGCGTCAAGCCCGCCGAGCAGGTTCAGCAGGGTCGATTTCCCGCTGCCGGACGCACCGACAATCGCCAGGCTCTGCCCTGCCTCAAGCGTCAGATCGACAGTCTGCAGCACACGGATTACGCGGTTGCCATCGGTGAACTGTTTCCCGAGAGCCAGACACTGGAGGACCGGATCAGGCATAGCGAAGTACCTCAGCCGGCGCAATACGCGAGGCACGCCAGGCCGGGTACACAGAGGCAACGGCGCCCAGCCCGAGCGACGCACAGACAACCGCGAGCACATCACCCCATTCGAGCACCGCAGGCAGGGTGCTGATGAAATACACGCTGGGATCGAACAATACGACACCTGAGACTGTTTCTACCCAGCGGGTGAGCTCGGCGATGTTGAGCGACAGTGCCACGCCAGTGACGCAGCCCACCGAAACACCCAGGAGCGCAAGCGATAACCCGTGTATGATAAAAATCGTCATTATGCCCCTGGCATCCGCCCCCAGCGTTCGAAGTACCGCGATATCAGCACGTTTTTCCGTTACCGACATCACCAGCGTGGAAACGATATTGAATGCGGCGACGGCCACGACGCTAAGCAGTAAAAGCGCTACGGTGATCTTCTCCATGCGCACTGCGCGGAACAGCGAACCCTGGGTCTGGCTCCAGTCCACCGCCGTGACCCCGGGGCCAAGACGCTCACGAACACGCCCCATGATGCTCGGCGCCATGAACAGATCATCGGTTTTTACCTGCAGCCCCGAAACGTCGCCCGGCCGATCCGTCAATCGCTGTGCCGTGTTCAGCGACACATAGGCCTGTTCGGCATCCTGCTGCGCCCCGACCTGGAACAGGCCCGTTACCGTCAGTCGTTTGCTTCGCGGGAACACGCCAAGGGGTGTCACTGTGAGATTCGGCAGTGTGACGATCACGTCATCGCCCATGCCGACGCCAAGCATGCGTGCCAGGGCGGTGCCGAGAACTATGCTATAAGGCACCTGCTCAATCGATGCCAGGCGGCCCGCCACCAGGGTATTGGCAACCCGCGAAACCTTTCCTTCTTCGGCGGATGCGATGCCGAGAAGCCGCGCGCCCTGCATGGAGCCGCCGGATCCCAACAAGACCTGCTCGCGCAGGAATGGTGCCACCGCGACCACGCCAGGGATGTCCGCCACTTCCCGCATGAGATCAGGCCACCTTGCAGCCACATCGGCCTCGGGGATATACACGTAGCCGTGGGGTACAACCGACAGAATGCGTCCCCGCAGCTCATCGGCGAAGCCGTTCATTACCGATAAAACAACAATCAGGCTGGCCACACCCAGGGCCATGCCGAGCATGGATATGATCGCGACGATTGCGGTGAAACGATGTCGCTTGCGACTGAAGCTGTAGCGATAGCCGATAAAAAGCGGATAGCTCCGCAGCCCGCTCACACGCGCTTAGGGTCTGTCAGCATCGTAGAACAGATTTTTGGTGACGCTTTTCCGGGGTGCCGCATCGACATCCTGCGTCTCTTCTTTGCAGCGCTGGGGGCTGCCACCGCAGATTTCGCAGGACTGGTCAATGCCCGCGGCGCCGATACCGCCGCAGGATCCCTTGAGCGGCTCGCGGCCCGCCATGACGCCAACGGCCATTATCGCCATGACCGATCCCATCACCCCAAATGTTGTCAGAAATACCCAGATCATGGTTACTATCCTTCTATCTCACTCTCGACCGCGCCAAACTGCGCGCTAAAAGCGGGTGACATCTGTATATCCAGAGAATCACCACTGCGTGTCATCATGTACACGGCAAGGTCATTGACCTTCGCGAGTCGCAAGGCATCTTCAGGTCCTGCCACGATAAGTGCCGTCGCCCATGCGTCCGCCATCATACAGCTTTCGTGCAGCACCGTCACAGAGACGAGGTCGTGCGTTACCGGATACCCGGTACGCGGATCCAGCGTATGCGAATACCGCGTCCCATCGACTTCCACATAGTTACGGTAGTCGCCTGAGGTGGCAACGGCAATGTCGGTGACGGCCAGGGCCCTGGCTATGCCTCTCTGCCCCGCCAGCGGCTGCTCCACCGCAATCCGCCAGGCATCGCCACGCGGGCTGGTGCCGGAAACACGCATCTCACCGCCCACCTCCACAAGATAATTCACCACGCCGGCGTCCTCGAGCACGCCGGCCACGCGGTCTACTCCATACCCCTTGGCAATGGATGAAAAATCGAGTGATACCGGCGCGTGCCTGATCAGGGTGCCCTGTTCAGGATGCCATGCCAGTGCCGACTGCCCCACTCCGCCCAGTACAGCGCGCACCTGTTCGGGTGAGGGTGACGACCAGTCCGCAGGGCTGCCAGCACCAAAGCCCCACAGGTCAACCAGAGGAGCTACCGTGACGTCGTAGGCACCCTCTGAGCGGGCACCGACGTCGAGTGCTGCCACCAGTACCTCGGCAAATGCGTCAGAGAGTATGACCGGTTTGCCGGGGTCACTCGCGTTTACCCGGCTTATTTCAGAATCTGCGCGGTAGGTAGACATGCTCTCGTTCACCGACTCAAGCGCCGCTTCGATGGCCGTTTTCAGGGCATCCGCTCCCGCTTCAGCGGTATACGTGACATGCCAGGTCGTACCCATCGTGGATCCCTGGAGTCGCTTTGTCGGATCGGAATCCCCGCATGAAGATAGAAAAACAAGAATCAGGGAGACAAAAAAAAGCCATCCGCGAGGATGGCTTCTGGCGATAGCTCGCGGGGTGTCAGCCACCGAAATCGTCCAGCATGATATTTTCCGGCTCGACACCCAGATCGGTGAGAAGCTTGACGCAGGCCGCATTCATCATCGGAGGACCACACATATAGAATTCACAGTCTTCGGGCGCGGGGTGATCCTTCAGATAGCGCTCATACAGTACGTTGTGAATGAAACCCGTATCACCGCTCCAGTTGTCCTGCGGCTGCGGGTCTGAGAGTGCCACATGCCAGGAGAAGTTATCGTGCTCCTCCGCCAGCTTGTCGTACTCCTCTACGTAAAACATTTCCTTGAGCGAGCGCGCGCCGTACCAGAACGTGATCTTGCGATCAGTGTTGAGCCGCAGCAGCTGATCGAAGATATGTGAGCGCATCGGCGCCATGCCGGCACCGCCCCCGACAAATACCATCTCCGCATCGGTTTCCTTGGCAAAGAATTCGCCGAACGGTCCGTAAACGGTCACCTTGTCCCCGGGCTTGAGCGAGAATGCCCATGAAGACATCTTGCCCGCCGGAATTCCCTTACTGCCGGGGGGTGGCGTCGCGGCACGAATATTGAATTTTATAATACCTTCCTCTTCGGGATAGTTGGCCATGGAGTAGGCGCGGATAATCGGCTCGTCCACGGTAGACACCACATCGAAAAAGCCGAACCGCTCCCAGTCGCCACGATATTCTTCATCGATATCAAAGTCTTTGTAACGGACCTCATGGGGCGGACACTCAAGCTGCACATACCCGCCGGCGCGAAACTCGACGTTCTCGCCTTCGGGCAGTTTGAGCGTCAGTTCCTTGATGAACGTGGCCACGTTGGGGTTGCTCACAACCTCGCATTCCCACTGACGGACGCCAAATACTTCCTCCGGCACCTCAATTTTCATGTCCTGCTTGACCGCCGTCTGGCAGCTAAGGCGCCACCCTTCCGCCGCGTCGCGACGCGTGAAATGGGATTCCTCGGTCGGCAACATCGCTCCACCGCCCTCGTTGACAATACATTTGCATTGGGCGCAGGTGCCGCCGCCGCCGCAGGCAGAGGCCAGATAGAGCTCCGCATCTGATAAGGTCTGAAGTAGCTTGCCACCGGCCGGTACCGTAATGGTTTTTTCGCCGTTGATCTCGATCGTCACATCGCCACTGCTCACCAGCCGGGTGCGGGCAAACAAAATGACCATCACCAGCGCGAGGACAATTGCCGTAAACATGGCAACACCGAACACAATCGTCATATTCATCAGTTATTCCTCGCTACTGAAGCTATAGGTCAATACCGCCAAACGACATAAAGCCGAGTGACATCAGCCCCACAGTGATAAAGGTTATGCCAAGCCCCTGCAAGCCGTCGGGGACATCACTGTACTTGAGCTTCTCCCGAATGCCGGCGAGAGCGACTATTGCCAGTGCCCAGCCGACTCCGGCGCCGGCACCGAACACCACGCTTTCGCCGAAGTTATAGTCGCGCTCTACCATGAACAGTGAGGCGCCAAGAATAGCGCAGTTCACCGTAATCAGCGGCAGAAATACCCCCAGAGCGTTGTACAGCACAGGCACATATTTATCGAGAAACATTTCAAGGATCTGGATCAGTGCAGCAATCACGCCGATGTAGGACAGCAGGCCGAGGAAACTTAGATCGACGTCCGGCAGTCCGGCCCAGGCGAGTGCACCATCCGCGAGCAGGTAATTATAGATCAGGTTGTTGACAGGAACCGTGATCGTCAGAACGACGATGACCGCAATACCCAGGCCCAGAGCGGCGGCGATTTTCTTCGACACAGCAATAAACGTACACATGCCCAGAAAGAAAGCCAGCGCCATGTTTTCGATAAAAACGGCGCGAACGAAGAGACTCAAATAATATTCCATTATACGCCCTCCTTCGCCGTCGTGTGGCTGGTAATGCGGAACTGCGGCTCCTCAACCTGCTTCTTGTCCCAGCTGCGCAGGGCCCAGATGAAGAATCCGATGAGGAAGAATGCGCTCGGTGGCAGCAATAGCAGACCGTTCGGGTTGTACCATCCGCCCTCCGTGACCAGCGGCAATATCTCAACACCCATGAGCTTGCCCGCGCCGAACAACTCGCGGACTATCGCGACAGAGATCAACACAACCGAATACCCTAGACCGTTGCCCAGGCCATCAAAAAAGCTGGGTATCGGTGGGCTTTTCATGGCGAACGCCTCGGCACGACCCATGACTATGCAGTTGGTAATGATCAGCCCGACGAATACCGACAATTGCTTGCTGATGTCATAGGCCACGGCCTTGATGACCTCATCGACCAGAATCACCAGCGACGCAATAATTGTCATTTGCACGATGATACGGATACTGCTGGGAATCTGGTGGCGTATCAGGGATATGAAGAAATTGGCGAAGGCCGTAACAAAGATCAGCGCCACACACATGACCAGTGTTACTTTCAGCGAAGAAGTCACCGCCAGTGCGCTGCAGATGCCGAGGATCTGCAAGGCGATCGGGTTGTTCCTGAAAATTGGTTTCGTCAGTGTGTCCTTGATGTCCTGCATGTCAGGCGTCCCCCGTCTTCAGGTTGTTTAGGAAAGGCTTGAAGCCGTTTTCGCCCAGCCAGAACTGCACCAGGTCAGTGACGCCCCGGCTGGTCAGTGTCGCGCCGGACAATCCGTCGACGCGCCATTGGGCGTCGGGACTAGACGCATCCACGCTGCCCTTGGCCAGGGCAATGGCGGCTTCGCCATCGCGGTAGACCTTCTTGCCCGGCCACTGGGATTTCCAGCGGGGATTATCGACCTCTCCACCAAGACCCGGTGTTTCGCCGTGCTCGTAGAAGCCGAGGCCGGCGATTGTATTGGCGTCCGATTCAAGGGCCACAAATCCGTACAGTGTCGACCAGAGTCCATAGCCGTGAACCGGCAGAATGATCTTGTCCAGGCCTTTATCATCCGTGCCTTCCACTAGATACACCTGGGCAAAATGCGCCTGTCTACCGATACCGGCGCGATCTTCCTGCTGGTTGAGATTGGTCGATAGCTGCGGGCTCTTGGCCGCTTTCTGCTGGTTATATCCCGGCGGGACATCGTCCGTAAACGCTCCCGTGCGCAAATCCACGTAACGCGGTTCTATGCGCCGGAAAAGCTCTTCAACGCTCTTGCCCTCCTGCAGCATGCCCGCCGCCTGCAGAATATTTCGCTTGCGGTCGAGATCCCGGTTGGCGTCCTGCGCTGGCTTGAGCAGTACCGCGGCGGTGGACACGACCACCGAGCAGACAATGCAGAGTGAAAACGCAACGGTAATGATTTTCCTGATGCTTTCGTTACTGGACACGAGCGACCCTCCGCTTGATGTTGGCCTCGACCACGAAATGATCCATGAGTGGTGCGAACAGGTTAGCAAACAGGATCGCGAGCATCATGCCCTCCGGGAACGCCGGGTTGAGTACGCGGATGATAACAACCATCACGCCGATCAGGATACCGAAGCCCCAGCGTCCGCCATCGGTCATCGCGGACGATACCGGATCGGTGGCCATGAAAAACATGCCGAAAGCAAACCCGCCTAACACCAGATGCCAGTACCAGGGCATGGAGAAGGCGGGATTGGTGTCGGAACCGACCATGTTGAGAAACGACGAGAAAAGGAACATGCCCAGAAAAACACCCGCCACGATGCGCCACGATGCAATGCGCGTGAGCAGCAGCGCAGCGCCACCGATCATGATCGCCAGCGTGGATGTTTCGCCGATGGACCCTGGTATGGCCCCGACGAATGCATCTACCCAGGAATACTGCGCCTGAAGGCCGGCCATGCCCTCGGATGCCACGACCGCAAGCGGCGTAGCACCGGTGTAACCATCTACCGCGGTCCAGACCGCATCACCGGATAATTGCGCGGGGTAAGCAAAATACAGAAAAGCGCGACCGGTAAGAGCGGGATTGAGAAAATTCTTGCCGGTGCCGCCGAACACTTCCTTACCGACAACGACACCGAAACTGATGCCCAGCGCCGCCTGCCACAGCGGCAGGTCCGGCGGGCAGATAAGCGCAAACAGTATCGATGTGACGAAGAAACCTTCGTTGACTTCGTGTCCGCGCTTGATCGCAAAAAGAACTTCCCAGAATCCCCCCGCTAGAAACGTAACGGCGTAGATCGGCAGGAAATACAGCATGCCGAACCACAGGCAATCCCAGATGCTGCTCGCGTCGTAACCGCCGAATGTTTCTATAAGCGCGCCGCGCCAGCCATCAACGGTGCCTCCGGTGGCCGACAGGATATCGTTGGCCTGAAACCCCAGGTTGTACATGCCATACAGCATGGCCGGGAACACCGCCATCCACACCGTGATCATGATGCGCTTCAGATCAATACCGTCACGCACGTGTGCAGAACTCTGAGTAACACTGCTGGGCGAGAAAAAGAAGGTATCTATTGCCTCGTAAAGCGGATAGAAACGGCTGAAGCGTCCCCCGTCCTGAAACTCGGGTTCCACATTGTCCAGAATAGTACGCAGGCCCACGTCAGCCCTCCTTCTCGATGCGTGTGAGATTGTCCCGGAGTATGGGTCCATACTCGTATTTTCCGGGACAGACATAGGTACAGAGCGCCAGGTCTTCCTCTTCGAGTTCCAGGGCCCCCAGAGACTGGGCCGTTTCGGTATCGCCCACGATCAGGGAACGCAGTAACTGCGTCGGAAGTATGTCCAGGGGCATGATTTTTTCGTAACTGCCCACGGGTACCATGGCGCGCTCACTGCCATTGGTCGTTGTGGTCATCGGCAGCGCGTCACTCCCAAAATAATTGCTGAGATAGATACCCAGATTGGAGTGTTTCTCACGTCCAGTTGATAGCCAGCCGAGAAACTCCCGGTTGCGCCCCTCGGCTATCACGGTTACCTGGGTATGATAGCGCCCAAGGTAGGCGGTGGCGCCGTTGATTCCGCGGCCACCCAGGACGGATCCGGATATGATGCGGTTGTCGTCGCCGCGCATCTGCCCGGCTACCAGCGCCTCCAGATCCACACCCAGGCGGGCGCGGAGCAGTCGCGGATGCTCAACCTGCGGACCTGACAATGCAATCACGCGATCCGTATACAGCTTACCATCGAGAAACAGGCGCCCGATTGCAATAACGTCCTGATAGCCGATGGTCCAGACCCGCCTCTCGAGATTGACGCCCATCAGCATGTGGATGTGGGTGCCGGCCAGCCCCGCCGGATGCGGCCCCGAAAACTCGGCGCGCTCGATGCTGTCAAGCGTACCCGATGGTATGGAGACGCCCGCTGCCGTGCAGAGATAGGTTGGGCCCCCGGTCAGCCTGGCAACCAGATCGAGACCGAGAGAGAAAACCTCCGGCTGTTCGGCGATAACAACAGCGGGGTCTGCAGCGAGCGGATGGGTGTCGATGGCCGTGACAAAAATAGCGTCGGCTTGCGCGTCGACGGCGGGCACCTTGCTGAAAGGGCGGGTGCGGAACGCGATCCACTGACCCGAACTGACCAGCCGCTCGCGAATGGCCGTGTTATCCAGCCTGCGAGCCTGTTCCGCATCCATCGGTTCAACGGTGACGCTGTCGTTGCCATCGAGCTCGATCACCACAGACTGCAGCACCCGCTTCGCACCCCGGTTTATTGCCGACACAGTGCCACAACCGGGTGACGTATAAATAACCCCCTCGGTTTTCTTGTCACTGAAGAGCAACTGCCCGGTTACCACAGGGTCGCCTTCTGATACTTCCATTGTGGGCTTCATGCCGGGATAGTCAAAACCCACAACCGCCACCGCCCGTGCCGCCGGTGCCTCGTGTATGGCTTGCTCCGGATGCCCCGCGATCGGAATATCCAGCCCCCGTTTAATCTTGATCATGCAACCTGCCTGCAAAGCGTCTGGTGGAAGAGGGAACCGTTTAAAGTGAGGGCTGCTACCGCGGCGCTGAACCTAAACGGCTCTCGATGACAGAAGGGCGGATTCAATTTTCCACCCGGCGCGCCCTTACTCAGCTCTTGATTGCCGCGACAGGGAGGGCGCTTCAAGTCGCGCGCATTATAGCCAAAATACCTCTCTCCTCGCCACTCTGTCTGCCACTCTCTCCGCTGGATGCGGCAATACTGTATGTCGCCGACTCACCGGATCGACACGCAGCCAGCGTCTCAGCGCTCCCGGGGGAACACCGGGTAGTCGATGCCCGCCATGCGCTCGAGAATGCGATGCACCTGGCAGCTATAACCGAATTCGTTGTCGTACCAGAGATAGATCACCGCCTGTGTACCGTTGACGATGGTTGCCTGGGCATCGAACACGCAGGCCGTCCTTGAGCCCACGAAATCCGACGACACCACCTCTGGCGAATTGGAGTAATCGATCTGCTTGCGCATCTCGGAATGCAGGGCCACGTGGCGCATGTGCTCGTTGAGCTCCTCCACGCTCGTCGCCCGCGCCAGGGTCAGGTTGAGAATCGCCATCGACACATTGGGCGTCGGCACGCGGATAGCATTGCCGGTCAGCTTGCCATCCAGCTGCGGCAGGGCCTTGACAACGGCCTTCGCGGCGCCGGTTTCTGTCAGGACCATATTCAGGGGCGCACTGCGACCTCGCCGGTTGGCGCTGTGATAGTTATCAATCAGATTCTGGTCATTGGTGTAGGCATGCACCGTCTCGACGTGCCCATTGACGATGCCGTACAGGTCATCCACCGCCTTGAGCGGCGGCACAATGGCATTGGTCGTGCACGACGCCGCAGAAATAATCCGGTCATCGCTTGCAATGACGCCATCATTGATGCCGGCGACGACGTTCTTGATATTTCCCTTGCCGGGCGCCGTGAGGATGACCTTGGAGACACCCGTCGCGCTGAGGTGTCGGGACAGCCCTTCTTCATCCCGCCAGACGCCGGTATTGTCGACGAGGATCGCGTCCTGGACACCATATTCCGTGTAGTCTATCGATTCCGGCGAGTCGGCGTATATCACCTTGACTTCGTTGCCATTCGCGACGAAGGACTGTCGCTCCTCATCGACCCGGATCGTGCCGTCGAAAGCGCCGTGCACGGAATCCCGGCGCAGCAGGCTGGCACGCTTGACCAGATCGTTCTTTGCCTTGCCCTTGCGCACGACCACCGCGCGAAGACGCAGACCATCACCGCCGTCCGTCTTGTCGATCAGGATACGTGCGATGAGTCGCCCGATACGCCCGAAGCCGTAGAGCACAACGTCCACAGGCCTGTCTACGGGCTTGACGGTGCTGCCGATCAGGTCGGCCACCTCCGCGCGCACATAGTTTTCAAGGCTTTGTCCGTCGCCTGCATTTTTGTCAAAGTAATCGACGCTGAGGCGTCCAATGTCGATGTGTGCCGGCCCGAGGTCAAGCAAAGACAGGATGGTCAGCACGCGATGGGTCTCGAATTCCGACAGCTCGTTGGCCTCTACCTGTCGCACGTAGCGATGTGCCTTCATGATCTCCAGCACGGACCGGTTGACCAGCGCCCGCCCGTATACATAACACTTGACGTTCTTTTCCCGGGCCAGAGAGCCCACAATCGGAATCATGCTCTCCGCAAGCGCCTCGCGCTCTTTCCAGTCGCGGAAGTAATCGTCGGGACGGGGTCTCTTGCGATCGTTCACGGGAGCTCCTTTCTGCACTGTGGTCTGACTTGCGCATTATCCTCGCCCCCGCAATCACCCGCAACACGCCCCGGCGCATGCCGTGCGCTGGCTCACAGGCATCGGAGTGGAGCCCGACACGTGTTCCGCTTACAATGATGCGCCCCGAAATTGCTCTGCAGCCTTCATTCATGTTCAAGCACAAGATAGCGTCCACCCCCTGGCCGGAAAAACCGGCCACCCGCACCTCGGCTGGCGCGTTCGCGGGCAGCGCGAGCAGCGCCTGCATCGCGGAGCTGGCCTCTGATGACCGCCTGCTCGTGGTCATCACCCAGGATATGCAGAACGCACTGGAGATCGAGCGCGAGCTGCCGTTTTTTGTCAGTGAGGACATCGAGGTTCTCGCCCTGCCCGATTGGGAAACACTGCCCTACGACAATTTTTCACCGCACCAGGACATCGTCTCCGAGCGCCTGCACACCCTGTTCAGGCTGCCACGGGTACAGCGCGGTGTGCTCGTGGTGCCAATGCCGACATTGATGCATCGCCTGCCGCCCCGGGAGTACGTGGTGGGCTCCAGCCTGGTGCTTGCAAGCGGCGACTCCCTGAACATTGAGGATTTCCGGCGGTCGCTTGAGCTGGGTGGATACCGCAGCGTGGACACGGTCTATGAGCATGGCGAGTTTGCCATCCGCGGGGCGGTGATGGACGTGTTCCCCATGGGTAGTGAGCGGCCATTCCGTATCGACCTGCTGGACGACGAGGTCGATACGCTGCGCACATTTGACCCGGAAACCCAGCTTACCGTCGCGCGCACAGAGTCCATACGTCTGCTTCCCGCCCGGGAGTTCCCGCTGAACAACGCCGCCGTGCACCGTTTCCAGCAGAACTGGTTCGAGACCTTCGATGGCGACCCCGACCGGAGCCCGGTGTTCACCGAAGTCAGCGCCGGGCGCGCGCCGGGCGGCTGCGAATACTCCCTGCCACTGTTCTTCGACGCCTGTGCCACACTCTTCGATTATCTGCCCGAGCGCGCGGCAATCATTACCGTCGGGGATCACTATCGCGCGGCGACTCACTTCTGGGGAGAGGTCACGACGCGTTACCGGGAATACAGCATCGACCCGCGACGGCCTCTTCTGCCCCCCGAGCGGGGCTTTGTTCCGGTTGAAGAGCTCTACGCGGCGCTCAAGAAGCAGTCGGTTCTGGAGCTGCATCTGCAGCCCGGTGCTGATGTTCACGTTACCGTGGACGCCCGGCCGCCACCCGAGCTGGCCGCCGATATCGGCAGTGCTGACCTCGCCACGCGGCTCGCGGCACTGCTCGACGGGCATCGTAGCCGGGTGCTGCTGTGTGCCGAATCAGCCGGCCGCAGGGAGGTCTTACTGGAATCCCTGGGTGCCTCCCGGCAAAGACCGGAACCGGTCGTGGACTGGCGCGAGTTTATCGAGGCCGACATGGATTTCGCGATCGCAGTCGCCCCCCTGGACAGAGGGCTTTACTGCGGGCCGAACCAACCGACGCTGGTCTGTGAGTCACAGCTCTTCGGTTCACGCATAGCACAACGCCGCCGCCGCAAACGCGCCGAGCAGACGGATCCCGAAGCCGTGTTCCGTGACCTGACTGAGCTGCGCGAGGGCACGCCCGTTGTGCATCTCGAGCACGGCGTCGGTCGCTACGTGGGCCTTCAGCGTCTCGAGACCGGTGACAACGCCGGCGAATTCCTGACCCTTGAGTACGCAGAGGGTTCACGACTCTACGTACCCGTGGCTTCCCTGCACCTCATCAGCCGCTACGCGGGCAGCGATCCCGACCTCGCACCGCTGCATCGTCTGGGATCCGAGCAGTGGGCAAAAGCGCGCCGCAAGGCGACCGAGAAGGCCTCCGACGTCGCAGCGCAACTGCTCGACGTGTATGCGCGCCGGGAGGCGAGGCCCGGCTTCACGTTTGCGATGCCGGGCCCGGAGTACCAGCGCTTCGCCGGCGCTTTCCCGTTTGAGGAAACACCTGATCAGGAAGCCGCGATCGAGGCGGTTGTCCGGGATATGTCCGGCGAGGGCGTCATGGATCGGCTGATCTGCGGAGATGTCGGCTTTGGCAAGACAGAGGTCGCGATGCGCGCCGCGTTCATTGCATCGGCAAATCACAAACAGGTGGCGATTCTCGTGCCCACGACATTGCTGGCACAGCAGCACTACAGCTCGTTCGCCGACCGTTTCGCCGACTGGCCCGTGCGCGTTGAGGTTATCAGCCGGTTTCGCAGCAACTCGGATCTGAGAAAGATCGGCGACCGCGTGTCACGTGGCGAGGTGGATATCCTCGTCGGGACCCATAAACTGCTGCAGACGGATTTTCGGTTTCGTGATCTCGGTCTGCTGATCATCGACGAGGAACATCGTTTCGGTGTCAAGCAGAAGGAGGCGATAAAGGCACTGCGCGCCGAAGTGGATATCCTGACCCTGACAGCAACGCCCATCCCCAGAACACTGAACATGGCCCTTGGCGGCATGCGGGACCTGTCGATCATCGCTACCCCCCCGGCCCGGCGCCTGTCGATCAAGACTTTTGTGCGCGAGCACAGTATCGCACTGGTCAAGGAGGCGGTTCTGCGCGAGACCCTGCGCGGGGGGCAGGTCTTCTACCTGCACAACGAGGTCAGGACAATCGAGGAGAGCGCGCGCAAGCTGCGCGAGCTGCTGCCGGACCTGTCGGTGGCTGTTGCCCACGGCCAGATGCGCGAGGTGGAACTCGAGCGTGTGATGGCCGACTTCTACCACAAACGCCATCACCTCCTGCTGTGTACGACCATCATCGAAACAGGCATTGATATACCCAATGCCAACACCATCATCATCGAACGCGCAGACCGCTTCGGTCTCGCGCAGCTGCACCAGCTTCGCGGCCGCGTCGGCCGCTCCCATCACCAGGCCTACGCCTACCTGCTGAGTCCGCCGCGCTCGGCGATTACGGCAGACGCGGCGAAGCGGCTCGAGGCCATTGAAGCCGCAGGCGACCTGGGTGCGGGCTATCAGCTCGCCACTCACGACCTGGAAATCCGCGGTGCAGGCGAGCTTCTCGGGGATGACCAGAGCGGGCAGATTCACAGCGTGGGCTTCAGCATGTACATGGAAATGCTGCAGCGCGCGGTCGCATCACTGCGCCGCGGTGAGATACCGGATCTGGACGCCCCTCTGGAGACCACCGCAGACGTCAACCTGCATCTGCCCGCCCTGATTCCGGATAACTATCTTCCCGACACCAATACCCGGCTCATTATGTATAAGCGCATTGCCGCGGCAGCCGATGATAATGCGTTGAGAAAACTGCAGGTGGAAATGATCGATCGCTTCGGGCTGCTGCCGGAACCGGTCAGCCATCTTTTTGCGGTGGCCCGGCTGCGCAACAGGGCGCGAATCCTTGGCATTGCCAGCATTGAGCTGGGACCCAGGGGTGGTAATATCGACTTTCGCGATTCGACGACGGTCAATCCCATGGCGCTGGTCACACTGGTGCAATCCGAGCCGGCGACGTACCAGCTGGCGGGCGCCACCCGGCTGCGCTGTTGCAGGACGCTGGAAAGCGCGCAGGAGCGCATGGCCTTCGCGCACGAACTACTGGACACACTGGCAGAGGGTGCCGCCGAACATGCGGCCTGATAACCATTGTCGGTGGTTGCACGCCCTCACGCCGGGGGCAATTCTGTTTGCACTTTGCCAGCCGATGTCAGTGCCCGTTGCCGCGCAGGCTTCTGCCGACGATGCTGCCGACGCATGGTACCGAATTGAGATACTGGTTTTTCGCCAGCCCGGTGACGCGGGCCTGGGCGCAGAGAAGTGGCTTCCCGAACCGCCGCTCGCCTACCCTGAGCGTCACCGTCACCTGGTAGATCGCGCGCTTGCAGATGCACGGCTGCAGGCGTTTCCCGGCAGCCGCAGCGAGGTCGACGCCCGGGGCCAGCAGCACCTGACACTCCCGGAGCCGCACCGCCGAGAGCCGTCGGCGCTGCTGTCGCCGACAGAATCACCG
>JBHEPQ010000177.1:0-3780 GCA_046260215.1 Chromatocurvus sp. | reverse complement strand
CTGTCACGGGAAGTGGTGGAGACGCGCAAGGTCGTCGAGCAGCTGCAGGAGGTTCTTGCGGAACCGGACGTGATTACCCGCGACGGCAGAACCTACGGTCGCTATTTCGCTCTGGTAATCGGGAACTCGGATTACATTCATCTGAGCAATCTGGATACGCCGCTGGCGGATTCCCGTCGTTTGAGCAAGGTGCTTACCGAGCGCTACGGTTTCCAGGTGCGCCGGGTCAATAACGCAGACAATACGGAAATCCTGCGGGCCCTCAACGCGCTCAATGATGTTCTGCGTGAGGACGATAACCTGCTCATATATTATTCCGGTCACGGCAATCGTCGCAGCAGCGGCCGCTATAACTCGGGCTACTGGCTTCCAGTAAATGCGGAAGCGCCGCCCAACGACACATTTTGGGTGCCCACCGAGCAGGTCTCTGGTCACCTTGCTCGGCTCAAGGCTCGGCGTATCATGGTGGTCGCGGATTCTGCCTATGCTGGGTTGCTCTCCGACAATCCCGCTTTCCTGCTGGCATCCGAGCCATCCCAGTTGCGCAGTGATGCCTACGTCGACCTGCGCTTGCCGAATCGCTCCCGCCTGCTCATGACATCCGGCGTGGATGCGCCCCTGCCGCGCCTGCGTGCGGGATACACCTCAGTATTCGCCGATGCCTTCATTGAGGCGCTTGAGAGTAATGAAGGCGTCGCCACTGCGCCCGCCATGTTCCTTGAACTCCTGGACGAGCTAGCGGTGCGTCAGCCTGAGCTCGACCCGGAGTTCAAGGCGATACGGCGTGCCGGGGACGAAGTGGGTGATTTCTTTTTTGTCAGTCATTAGCGCCGAGTGAGCTCCTTTCGGTGAGTAGCGGATAACGGAGGTGCGGGAATGATTGCGAGGTGGATTGTTGGCCCAAAACAGTGTTTTGCGGCTGGCCTGATTTCGTTGTGCATTGGTCTTCCGCAACTTGCGCTTGGGCAGGTTTCTGGAAACGGACTGGAGGTCGAAGTCACTACGGGTGGGTCCGTTTTTATTGAGCCACCGTTCTCAAGACCTTTTACCTGCGCCGCCGGACAGATCTGCGAGGTAGAAAACGAGGATGGCGGGTCTGCGCGATTGACGGCGACTGCAGCGCCTGGATTTGTGTTCGAGGAATGGGACGTAGTTGATCCGCTTTCGGCAACCGGAGCGATTATCGTGACCTCACCAACACTTTCTGTCGAGTTTGACTTTGATCAATTTCCCATTTCCATTTTTGCGTCCTTTGTTCCAGATGCTGACGCTGACGTGGGTGGGGGCGGTGACTCCGATCCTCCGAGTCGCCTGGATAGCGATCTTGACGGTGTCGACGACGTTTTTGATGTCTGCCCCAACACGCCGGTCGATGAATCTGCAGACCAGACCGGCTGCTCTTCCAGCCAGCGAGACCGCGACGGTGACGGTGTGTCGGACAAGCTGGATCAGTGTCCGCGTACGCCGGGGGGCGAGGCGGTCGATAGGGAGGGCTGCAGCGCATCGCAACGCGACAGTGATAACGATGGCGTGACGGACAATATAGATGAATGTCCGAATACCCCGAACGGAGAGAGCGTCGATGCGGTCGGCTGCAGTGAATCCCAGCAGCCGCTGGTTGAGGACGTGGACTCGGATAATGATGGCGTTCTCGATGAAGAGGATCAATGCCCCGCAACCCCCGAGGTTGAGAGCGTTGACAGCGTGGGCTGCAGTGACTCACAGCTGGATGGCGACAATGACGGCGTCGATAACGCGAGCGACCAGTGTCCCGCGACCCCCGCGAGCGAGGATGCCAACGCTGAGGGCTGCAGTGCCTCCCAGCTCGACAGCGACGGCGACGGTGTGAACAATGATATCGACCAGTGCCCTAACACTGAATCCGGTCTTGATGTCGATGAAAACGGCTGTTCCGAGGTGCAGAATTTTGGTCCCAACCTCTCATCTATATCGGGCCTGACACCGCAACAACGCCGGCTGGCTGCGCGTGTCGACGAAATCTGCCCACGCATCATTCAGGCCCAGGTGACCGGATCGACTCTGACGCCGGGGCAGCTGGCACTGCGCGATGCCTGCAGTCGCCTGAAGAATGTGGACACCAGCGAAGAGCAGGGCAGAACCGCACTGAATGAAATCCTGCCGCGCGACGTTCAGGCCTTCCGCGACTACGCAGTGGAACTGGCGACGATCCAGTTGCGACAGCTCGATTCCCGGCGCCGTCTGCGCAAAGCCGGCGGTGGCAGTGGTGCTTCCGTGGCGGGTCTGAATATCCGTGTCGGCGATGAAGTCGTCCCGGCTTCGACGCTGCAGTCGGCGTTTGCCGATCTGCTCGGCATGGCCGCCGGCGAGGGCGAGGACAGTTTCCTCGACTTCGGCAATCTCGGCGTGTTCCTGCAGGGCGACATTGATTTCGCCAAGCGCGACGAGACTGTCGCTCGATCGGGCTACAAGTTTGATATCTGGGCCTTTACCGCGGGGGCTGATTACCGCGTTAGTGATAATCTCTACGCGGGTGCCGCTATCAGCGTCGGTGAAGCCAAGATCGATTTTGCTAATAATGGCGGCGAGACCGATCTCGAGAACTGGGCGCTATCGACCTACGCTGGCTGGCAGATCACCGAGAACTGGTACTCGGATTTCATGCTGAGCTACGGTGAGACGGACTACAGCACGGTACGCCGTGTGAACTACAGCGATGTGGGCGGTGCCTACACGGCACAGAACCTGAGTGATACCAGTGGCGACCAGCTTTATATCGGGCTTAACACCGGGTACGAGTTCCGCCGCGGTGGCTGGCGCTTCGGACCTACCGCCTCCCTGTTCTACATCGACGGCAGCATTGACGGCTACAGCGAGCGCGCCGGGATGCAGAGCGATGGCGCCTGGCTGTTCGATGTCGACAAGCAGGACTATGAATCCCTGCGCTTGAGTGTGGGCGTTCAGGCAGACTACGCATTCAATACCGGATTCGGTGTGCTGATTCCCAACCTGCGCATGCTGCACGTTATGGAGGAAAAGGCGAATGCTGAGGATATCGGCCTGCGGTTGTCTAACAACCCCTTCGGTGAGATGGATATGGCGACGCAACGCATGTTCATCGAGGGTCAAGCGGTAGACGATCAGTTTCTTGATCTCGGTGTCGGCGTCTCGGGCCAGTTCATCATGGGTTTTTCCGGATTCTTCGATTACCACTTTTATGAAAACTTCAAGGGATTTTCACGCGACGGCTATTCATTCGGTCTGCGCTGGGACAAGCCTTTCTAGCAAGGGAGCGCGCCGCGCGTGAGTCAGAGCTACCACACCTTGATCGTCGGCGCAGGCCCCGCAGGACTCAGTGCTGCTGGTCGCGCTGCCGAGTACGACCGCGAGGCCGGGCACAGCGAGCCGACCTATGTACTGCTGGAGGGCCACAGCACCTTCTCCAAGACCATTCAAAAGTACCAGAAAGGCAAGCACGTCATGGCGGAGCCGGGTTTCCTGAGCCTGCGCTCACCAATGCCATTCGAGGCGGGCCGCCGTGAGGAGATCCTCGGTGCCTGGAGGGACACGCTTGACAGCCAGGGTATCAACATCCGCTACCACGCGGAGGTTTCAGGGATCACAGGTTCACAGGGTGACTTCGCGATTCAGCTCGCCGGCGGTGAAGAAGTGCATGCCGAGCACGTGGTGCTGTCCATCGGCACCCAGGGCAATCCTCGCACGCTGGGTGTTGATGGGGACGCGGAGTCCGACTTCGTCATGTACACCCTTGATGATGCCGATGCCTACCGCGGCGAATCC
>JBHEPQ010000168.1:0-4100 GCA_046260215.1 Chromatocurvus sp. | reverse complement strand
GTGGATGACTGACGGGCAGGCCCTCAGCTGTATGGCGTGCAGGCTGCAAGGGACACCCACGCTGGCATCCCAACCATCAGGGGTTGTGGTGAATTGCCGGCACTCTCATTGAAGGCACGAGGCATTGAAGGCACGAGGCATTGAAGGCGCGAGGTCATTGGGGGTGTGAAAGGTCATTGAGGGCGCGATAGGCGATCCGGTCGCCGGCGAAGGTGCCCAGCCACAGGGTATTGTCGACGACCACGCCCATGGTGATGTTGCTGAATCCAGCACGGGGTTCGCCGGTCGCGATGGTGGTTGTCGCGAGGGTCGTCGGATCGGTCACGACGACGTCCCAGGGGCGCGGGCAGGCGCCATATTGCTCAAGGTCAAACCTGCCGGCGTCATCGAAAGGGTTGCAATCGGCGTACTCAACCACCATACCCGCCGTGACCAGCATGCCCTCCCGGTCCCTGTGCAGGTTGTCCGGGGCGATTCGAAGGGTGTCGGTGCTGCCAAGGATTTCCGGGGAAGTCGTATTGGAGTAGGCAATGATGCGGCGCAAGCCCGAGGAAGCTACGTAAAAGGTGTCTTCGTCCGGTGAGACCTCGATACCGTTGGCGTAGGGCTGCGCCGTGACGTCAAGACGTGACCACTTGCCGTCACCGACGTCCCACCGATATACCGCGCCCGTTTCCCTGCCCATCATGGCGTCGGCAAATTCCTGCCCGTGCTCTACCGGAATGGTTGCCAGCAGGCTGCCGTCGGCGAGGGCGGCGACGCTGTTGGCCTCCTGTCCACCCGGCGTCGGTATGCAGCCGACCCAGGTGATGCCGGGGCGATCGGCGGCGTCTGAGAGGGTAATGTCAAACACCTCAATCGCCTCGCGTGCGCCATGACTGACGGCGTGCAGCGTTGAACGGCCCTTCTGCCCGGGCGTAATGTGGAGGCCGTGGGTCACAATGCCTGTGGCAGGCAGCGGTCCCTGGCAGTCGCCGAAGCGCTGGCTGTCAAACGCCGTCTCTGCAGCGTCTGAGGGGAACAGTACTTGCCAGCTCTTTTTCCGGGTGTCTACCAGATTCAGCACTGACGGCCCGGCAAAGGCACTGGCGATGAGCCAGCGTGTGCCGGGAATCTGCACCAGGTCCTCGGCACTGGTGATGCCGCAGAGATACTGGTCGGGGCCGGCGCTATCGCACTCTGCAGCCTGCATCGGCAGCGTGATCCTCGCCAGGAATGCCGCAAGCAATATCGCCGGTACGGCAGCCTTGGATTGTAGGAGTGCTGACTTCATAACGTTGTCTCAAGTTGTCTCAAGTTGTCTCATTTTGTCTCAAGTTGGTGAATCCGGATCGTATTGTGAAGAATACCAGAATACGCCATCAGTCACTCTGGCCTGTCCCGGCTTCAGCGCTATTCCGTCGACTGCTTGAAATTTCGCGAGCGCAGCCCCACTACCTGTGGCTTAGACGTCGAAAAGTGTGAGACATGAGCGATCATCAGAATGACAATCAGACGCAGGAAGATCAGTCGTCTGAAAATGAGGAACAGCGCACCGGGAATTCGCCGGCAGTGGCAGATGAGGTTCTGCCGGATACATTGCACCTGATACCCGTGCCCAACCGGCCCTTTTTTCCGGGCCAGGTGCAGCCGGTAGCGATCAATACCGAGGAATGGGAGTCGACGCTGAAAGCTGTCGGGCAATCCGACAACAGTCTGCTTGGACTGGCCTTTGTCGAGCGCGCTACGGCTGGAGAGACGAGTAAGCAGCAGTTCCCTGTTATGGGCTGCATCGTGCGACTGCACCGCCCGCCTGGAATGTCGGATAAACCCGGGCATTTCCTTGCTCAGGGCCTGCGCCGATTCCGCATTGTGCGCTGGCTGTCGGAGACGCCGCCCTACCGCGTGCAGGTGGAGTATCCGCGGGCGCAGGAGGATCGCGAGAGTGACGAGGTCAAGGCTTACGCCATGGCCATTATCAAGGCGATCAAGGAGCTCCTGCCGCTGAACCCGCTGTACAGCGAAGAGCTCAAGCAGTATCTCGCCAACTTCAATCCCAACCAGCCCAGTCTGCTTGCGGACTTTTCTGCCGCCCTGACCACCGCATCCGGCGAGGATCTGCAGGAAATTCTCGACACGCTGCCACTGCAGTCCCGGATGCATAAAGTACTGGATCTGCTTCGCAAGGAGCGTGAAGTCGCAGAGCTGCAGGGCAAGATAAGCGAACAGGTCAACGAGAAGGTGTCGACGCAGCAGCGCGAGTTCTTCCTGCGCGAGCAGATGAAGGTTATCCAGAAAGAACTGGGCATCTCCAAGGACGATCGTACCTCCGATGCGGAAATGTTCGAGAAACGACTCGAGGGACTGGAGCTCCCGGAGCCGGTGCAGCAGCGCATAGACGATGAGTTGCACAAGCTGGGCGTTCTGGAGCCGGGGTCGCCCGAGTATGGTGTCACGCGCAACTACCTGGACTGGGCGACAGCCGTGCCCTGGGGCCGCCATTCCGACGACAATCTCGATCTGAAGCATGCGGGCGAGGTGCTCGACGATGAACATGACGGCCTGGAGGACGTGAAGGCACGCATCCTCGAATTTCTGGCCGTCGGCGCTTTCAAGGGCGAGATTGCAGGTTCTATTCTGCTGCTGGTGGGCCCTCCCGGTGTCGGCAAGACAAGCATCGGGCGCTCGGTGGCGACCGCACTGGGTCGCGAGTTCTATCGCTTCAGCCTGGGTGGCATGCGTGACGAAGCCGAGATCAAGGGCCACCGCCGTACCTATATTGGCGCCATGCCGGGCAAGTTCGTGCAGGCCTTGAAAGAGGTAAAGGTATCCAACCCGGTCATCATGCTCGACGAAATCGACAAGATCGGGGCATCGTTTCAGGGCGATCCTGCCTCTGCGCTGCTGGAGGTGCTGGATCCTGAGCAGAATGTGGAGTTTCTCGACCACTACCTCGATTTGCGGGTGGACCTGTCCAAGGTTCTTTTCATCTGCACCGCGAACCAGCTCGACAGTATCCCCAGCCCGTTGCTGGATCGCATGGAAACCCTGCGTCTGGCGGGCTATATTGCCGAGGAAAAGCTGGCGATCGCGCGCAACCACCTGTGGCCGAAGCAGCTTGAACGGCACGGCATCAGGCCCGCTCAACTGAAGATCAACGATGCCGCGCTCAAATACGTGATTGAGTCATATTGCCGCGAAGCAGGCGTGCGCTCTCTCGAAAAGCAGCTCGCGCGGATCATGCGCAAGTCGATCCGCCAGTTGCTCGATGGCGATAAGAATACGCGTCTTAGGGTGGGCAAGAAGGATATCGAGGACTTCCTCGGCAAGCCTGTCTTTACCCAGGAAAAGCCGCAGCGCGGCGTCGGGGTCGTAACGGGACTGGCCTGGACTGCGATGGGCGGTGTCACGCTCGCCGTGGAATCTTCGCAGGTGCACACGGCCAGTCGCGGTTTCAAGCAGACCGGTAGTCTGGGCGATGTCATGAAGGAGTCAGCCGAAATTGCCTACAGCCACGTCACGGCACACCTGAAGGACTACGGCGGCGATGCGGACTTCCTGGAGACCAGCACGGTACATCTGCATGTACCGGAGGGAGCGACACCCAAGGACGGTCCCAGTGCCGGTATCACGATGGCCACCGCACTGGTGTCCCTGGCGCGCAACCAGCGTATCCGCCGCCACCTTGCCATGACCGGTGAACTGACCCTGACCGGGCAGGTCCTGGCGGTCGGCGGCATCCGGGAAAAGGTCATTGCCGCGCGTCGCAGCAAGGTGATGGAGCTGATTCTGCCGCAGGCGAACAAACGGGACTTTGACGAACTGCCGGATTATTTACGCGATGGCATGACGGTGCATTTTGCGCGGACGTTCCGGGAGGTATTCGAATGTGTGTTTGGGGAGGATCGGCGGGAGGGGTCGTTGCATTGATCCCTGTCCGGCTCCCAACCTGGTGCTTCGTAGCCGCGACTTCCGCTCCGTCGCCCACGCTTCCCGCTCCGTCGCCCGCGCTTTCCAGGTGGGTGCGGGGTGGTGCAGACACGCCGTGAACTCGTCCATGAGGGCTCAGGCTGCGGGAGGCCGCCCCCAGCCTCCACCTCCAGCCTCGCATGGTCTGTACC
>JBHEPQ010000163.1:0-5799 GCA_046260215.1 Chromatocurvus sp. | reverse complement strand
CACGGGAACCCCGATGACCGGCAGCACGCACAGGGACGCCACCATGCCCGGCAGATGCGCTGCACCACCGGCGCCGGCGATGATCACCCGCAAACCACGCGCTTCGGCTTCGCGGGCGTAGGCGAAAAGTTTTTCCGGGGTGCGGTGGGCACTCACGATGTCCACTTCCGCAGCCACCCCCAGCTCCTGCAGGATCTCCGCGGCGGCACGCATGACCGGCAGGTCAGAATCGCTGCCCATGATAATGCCGACCTGTGCCGTCATGCGATTGCTCCGGGTTGATGGTTAATCAGGCTGTTGTAGGCGGCATCGACCCTGTCCGACACCTCACTCGCTGTTTTTCCGGTGGCCGTAATGTGGCCAAGCTTGCGCATGCTGCGTGTCGGGGCCTTTCCATACCAGTAAACGGCCGTATCGCTCTCGCTTTCGGCCTTGCGCTCGCATCCGGCCTGACGGTCTTCCGCCACCGGCCGCAGCGTGTCAGTACACAGCAGGTTGCGCATTGCAGCCGCGGGGTGCCGGAGTGCGGTGCCGGCAAATGGTAGACCCGTGATAGCGCGCAGATGCTGCTCAAACTGCGAACTCTCGGTGGCGTCCAGCGTGTAGTGCCCGGCGTTGTGTACCCGCGGTGAAATCTCGTTGATCAGAATTTCCCCGTTGCCGAGGCGGAACAGTTCAACCCCGAACACGCCAACGCCCTGCAGAGCGTGAATGGCACGCCTGGCAATCTGCTCGGCCTGTGCGAGCACGCTATCCTCAAGAGCGCTGGGCGCAAACACCCAGTCGAGTACCGAGTGGTCGCTGTTAAAGGTCATGTCCACCGGCGGGAATGTCCGGACCTCGCCGTCGACGCTTCGGGCCACGATGACGGCGATTTCTGTAAAGTCGCCGGCATACGGCTCGTATAGCGTCTCGCCCGGCCACGCGCGGGCCAGCTCGCCGGGGTGGTCGAGGATCTGGACGCCGCGACCGTCAAAACCGCCGCGGAGGCTTTTCTGCACCAGCGGATAGCCAAGGCAGGCGGCTGCGTCAGCGGCACCGTTATTCTCACCGTCGCTAAGAAAAAAGGGGAGGGTGGGCAGGCTCGCCTGCGCGAGCCAGGTTTTCTGCCGGGCCTTGTCCTGCAGGGTCTCTATTGTGGCCAGGTGCGGATAACACCTGACCTGTCCCTGATGTTCGGCCTCTCGCAGGCTCTCAAGTGCATCCGATGGCACGTCCTCCCGCTCGTAGGTAATGATATCGCTGTGGCGAACCAGTCTGGCGATGGCAGCTGCATCGTGCATGTCACCGACGATCGCCGTGTCGGCGCGCTGCGCCGCCGCACTCGTTTCGCTGCCAGTGAGAATTGCCGTTCTGATACCCAGCGCGGCTGCCGCCTCGCACAACAGCATTCCCAGCTGGCCATCCCCGACGATACCGACACGAACTGCCACGGTCTGCCTCCTGTCCCGGAAATGGCGCACTATACCGCTGCCGGGCGTAGCATCAAGCCCCTTGCGTTCTGTCGCGTTGACACGCCATGGAGGCGGCTGCACTGGCCAGCGCCACGTATGCCGCTGCGGCGAGCGCCATATCGCTGAGCAAAACCCCGGCATCCAGTGCCCATCCCATGACTACAGGCGTTACCGCTGTTGCACAGACCATGATCGCCGTTGTCACCGACTTGATGGCTCCGAGGTGCAGCGTGCCGTAGCGCTCAGCGTAGAAGGGGGAGGCGGCGGTTGTGTAAAAGCCGGTGGAAAGCCCGAGCAGGAACATGAAGCCAACCGCGGCCAGCCGTACATCGGCGACACCCAGCAGCAGCAACGCGGCGCCCAGTGGCAGGATTATGAATGGCAGGAGGCGCTGTGCACCCAGGCGATCAATCAGCAGTCCCGCCGCGAACTTCACGAGTGAGCTGGTGACGGCGTAAAGTACATAAAGCCCCGCCCAGAACGACAGATCCCAGCCTTTTTCGGTCACCAGCTGCACCTGATGGAACATGAAGCCGGTGAACAGCAGCGGCTGTGCCAGCAGTGC
Source organism: Chromatocurvus sp. (assembly GCA_046260215.1). Taxonomy (GTDB): domain Bacteria; phylum Pseudomonadota; class Gammaproteobacteria; order Pseudomonadales; family Halieaceae; genus Chromatocurvus. Next base: position 3,780 of record JBHEPQ010000163.1, on the reverse strand, counting down.
CGGCAGGAACAGGTAAAGCAGTGGATCCCTGAGCATTTCAGCGCGGGTCCACTGGCGACGGGCGGGCGCATGATAGCCTCCGGCGGGTGTATAGCCGGGTTGTAGGGTGACCAGATAATTGGCGTGGCGTCGCTCGTGACCCTGCAACAGCACCCATATCAGCGGCGGCATGATCAGCAACAGGGCTCCGCCCCAGACATAGAGGGACTGCCGCCAGCCCAGTGCGGCGAGCAGGGCAACCGCAAGCAGCGGCATAACCGCCTCCGCCACGGCGAAACCGCTGGTGGCAATCGCGCTTGCCTTGCCCCGGCCCTCCGGTATGTAGCGAATGACGCTGGTCAGTCCGGTCATCGACATGAGGGCCTGGCCGGTGTGGCGTAGCAGCAGGAGGCCAAGGAAGAGCAGCAAGGGACCCTGGGCAAGGCCGGCCAGCAGGCAGCCCGCTGTGAGCCCGACTACCGTGAGATAGCTGACGCGCCGCAGATCCCACGTATCGATGATACTGCCACTCCACAGCAGTATGCCGGCGCTCACCAGCGTGGCGGCAGAGTAAAGCAGGCCAAACCCGCTGTGGCTGAGCTGTAATTCGCTGCGTATGTCGCCACTGAACAGGGCGATGAAAAAAGTCTGGCCATAGGATGAGCCAAACGCCATGACGAATCCGAACAGGAGCAGGCGCCACTCCCGTCTGATCAGAGGAATGAAGCTTTTCACGGCTGTTCGGGCTGAACGAACTCCGTGATCTCCAGATTGAACCCGGATAGCGCATTGAAGTGAATGGGCGACGACATCAACCGCATGCGGCCAACGCCCAGACGCTTGAGTATCTGCGACCCGGTACCGATAACGCGGTAATTCTGTCGCCCTTCACCCGCGGCCCCGCCGACGACCGGCACCGGCTTCGGGAAGGCATCAATTTCCTCGAGCTGGGACTCCAGGCTTTGTTCCTGTCCGATCAGAACCACAACACCGCGACCCGCGTCGGCAATCTCGGCCATGGCCCGTCGGTAGGACCAGCCCTGTGGGCCAGCCTCGATACGGGTGCCCATGATGTCACGCAGGGTGTTGATGGTCTGCACGCGGACCAGCGTATCCGCGTTTTCGTCCAGATCACCGAGGCTCAGCGCATGATGCAGGGTGTGATCGACCTGATCGAGGAAGGTATGCAGGGTGAATGTGCCGAACTCGGTCTGAACCGGCTTGCTGCCGTGCAGCTCAACCGAGTGCTCGTGCAGCGAGCGATACTGTATGAGGTCGGCGATGGTTCCCATGGCCAGGCCATGGCGCTCCGCGAACACCTCGAGCTCTGGCCGGCGCGCCATGGTGCCGTCTTCGTTCATGATCTCGACGATGAGAGCGGCGGGCTCGAAGCCCGCCATGCGCGCCAGGTCCACGCCGGCTTCGGTGTGCCCGGCGCGGCGCAATACACCGCCTGGCTTTGCGACCAGCGGAAAGATGTGTCCGGGCTGGCGGATGGAGTGGGGGCCGGCGTCGCTGGCGACCGCGGAGCGCACGGTGTGGGCGCGCTGTCCCGCACTGATGCCCGGGCCGCGTTTTTCGGCTGCGTCGATGGACACGGTGAAATTGGTCTCGTGCTGGGAGCGATTGTCGCGCACCATCAGGGGAAGCTGCAGCTGCCGGGCGCGTGCCTCGGTGATCGGCATGCAGATCAGGCCGCAGGCTTCCGTCGCAAAGAAGTTGATGATGTCCGGCGTCACGGCTTCGGCAGCGACGATCAGATCCCCCTCGTTCTCCCGGTCCTCGTCGTCCATGAGTATCACCATGCGCCCGGCACGGATGTCGTCGATAATCTCGGGAATGCTGGTCAGTGCCATGGCTCGGGGACTCCTGGGAAATCAGCAGCGTTCGAGGGCAACGGCGGTGGCCTCACCACCACCGATACACAGTGCCGCAATGCCGCGACGGCCTCCGGTTTTCTCCAGCGCGTACATGAGGCTGACAATGATGCGCGATCCGGTGGAGCCGATGGGATGCCCCTGGGCGCAGGCGCCGCCGTGAATATTGACCCGGGCGTGGTCCAGGCCGAGGTCTTCCATGGCCATCATCGCGACCATCGCAAACGCTTCGTTGATCTCGAAAAGATCGACGTCCGCGGCCTCCCAGCCGGTGCGTTCGAGCACCTTGCGGATGGCGCCCACCGGGGCGATGGTGAACTCGGCAGGCGCCTGGCTGTGCCGCGCATGGGCGACCACTTTCGCCCGGGCCTTGAGTCCACGACGTTCCACCTCGCTGCCGGCCATCAGCACCAGGGCGCTGGCACCGTCGGAAATGGAGCTGGAGTTTGCCGCTGTGATGGTGCCGTTCTTGTCAAAAACCGGGCGCAGGCCCGGAATCTTGTCTACCGCCGCCTTGTGTGGCTGCTCGTCATCGCTGACGACCGTTTCGCCTTTGCGATCCGTGATGGTCACCGGTGAGATCTCCCCGGCCAGCGAGCCGTCTTCGATCGCCCGCTTCGCACGATTAAGGGATTCTATGGCAAACGCATCCATGGCCTCGCGGGTAATACCGCGGGCGCTGGCGGTATCCTGCGCAAACGTCCCCATGGCGCGACCGGTATAGGCGTCTTCGAGACCATCGAGGAACATGTGGTCGTAGAGCGTCGCGGGGCCGAGGCGAACGCCACCGCGTGCCGCGGGCATGAGGTGCGGCGCCCGGCTCATGCTCTCCATGCCCCCGGCCACGATCGCGCGGTTGGTACCGGCCATGATGCTGTCGACACCGAAGATAGTCGCCTGCATGCCGCTGCCGCAGGCCTTGTTGACCGTGACAGCACCCGTCGCGTTGGGTATACCCGCAGCGATCGCCGATTGACGCGCCGGACACTGCTTGAGCCCCGCCGGCAGTACGCAGCCCATGAATACCTCGTCGATATCGCTGCCGGTGACCGAGGCGCGCGACAGCGCCGAGCGGATTGCCGTCGCTGCGAGCTCGGGGGCGGGCATCGGGCTCAGTGAGCCCATCAGGCCGCCCATGGGAGTGCGTGCGCCATCGAGGATAAAGACCGTTTCATTGCTCATAGTGGGTTGTTTCCGTGTTGATCGCCTGTCGTTCTATATTGCCAAGCGGTAAATGCCGGGCGGTAAATATTGTCAAGCTGTAGATGTCTGCGCCTGCCGGTGCACAACGTCGCGCATCAGGCAGGGCGGGCGTTGCGACGCGTCCGGAAAGGCTTCGCATTTAGCCATAGGCGCCCGGCGGACTCAAGCAGAGCGCGCCGCAACAGCAGAGCGCGCCGCAACGTGTGTCTCGGTGTGAGGCGAGCTGTCCCCAGTGTCGAAGCGTTTGCCCCGCACCGCCGCCCGATAGTCACGCGGCGGCATCCCGACGCGCAGCCGAAACTGACGACTGAACAGGCTGCTGGACTGCCAGCCGCAGCGCCAGGCGATATCGTTGATGTCCAGGTTGCTCTGCAGAAGCAGTGATCTGGCCTCGCTGATCCGCAGCTGCATGGCGTATTGCAGTGGTGATATCCCTGTGGCGCGACGGAAACGGCGTGTAAACGAGCGCACGCCAAGGCCCGCGTCCTGCGCCAGGTCTTTCAGCGGACGGGGACTGTCAACATGCTCCTGCATACTGATCTGGGCCTCGAGCACGGCTTCGTCGTGATGCGCGAGTTGCGTGCCCTCAAGGAATGCCGCTGTGTGGAACCTGCGCCGGATCTCCGGCGAGAACTGATTTTCCACGGCGCGGGAGATGCGCTTGCCGTACCATAGCTCCACCACGTGCACCATCAGGTCGGCGATGGAGTTGACGCTGCCG
>JBHEPQ010000134.1:0-7488 GCA_046260215.1 Chromatocurvus sp. | reverse complement strand
GGTACATGGAAACCAGGCTGTGATAGAGCCACAGCGACTCTTCCGCCAGGGCGTCCTGATAGGTGCCGAAACGGCCCAGCGCGTTGTCGCAGAACCAGCGGAAATCCGCCTGCGCCGCCTCTGCCGTGACCCCAAGGCGGAAGTGCTCAAGATCACCCGGGTTGTCGGGGAAGCGGGCACTCACTTCAGCGATAACTTCCCGGGTGATGGCATCGGGTGCGTTACACGGTCGCTCCGGCACCTCTTCCTGGTTGCGCCAGCCACTGCGATTGTCGGCGTCGTAGTTCCACTGGCCGCCCTCGGGTTTGCCGTCGGCGTCCAGGAGCAGCTCGTAGCGCTTGCGCATCTCGCGGTAAAAATACTCCATACGCAGCTGTTTGCGCCCTTTCGCCCAGCGCTCAAAATCCTCATGTGAGGCGAGGAAGCGGCTGTCAGCGTGGATCGTCACCGGCCGGCCCAGCGATTTCTGCCAGCCGCGCATGGCATCCTGCAGGCGGTATTCACCGGGCTCGCAGCAGTGCAGTTCGCTATGATCAGGCAAAGCACTGAGCGCGGTTTCAACCGCGTCGAGCAATGACCCGACGCCCTGATCCAGCGTGATGTACACGACGTCAAACCCCGCCTCGCGCAGTGCATCGGCGAAGTGGCGCATGGCGGCGAAGATCAGGACGAGCTTATGGCGATTATGCGGCACATAACCCGCTTCTTCGGCAACTTCCGCCAGCAGCACCGTATCGATGCCCGGCCGCGCGTCCGCGAGGGCGGGGTTTTGCAGCGACAGCTGGTCGCCGAGAACGAGAATCAGTCGAGAACCATCCATACCCTACAACCACTCCCGCATCAGTCGATTGGCATTCACCCGTGCACCCATGCGGCTGGCCAGCATATACATACCGCCCACCTTGCGATGAAAATACACGACGTCGGTGGGCGGCGCGTGCCAGAAGTCCGAGTGCGACGCGGCGGACTGGGCCAGCTCGGTCAGGCGCGCCGGCATGTTCGAGGCGGCAAAATCGTAATCCCCCTCGTAGCGCAGGGGCTCCAGAACCAGCAGCAGCAGCTCCAGCACCAGTTCACGATACACGGAATCTTCATCGCCCATGGCGTAGCCGACTTTTTCCGCCGCCTCAACCATGCGCCGGCGATCGCCCTTGATGGCGGCCGCGGCCAGCTTGCGATAGTTGGTGACGAAGCGTGCCTTGAACGCCCGCGTGGCACCGAAATCCAGCAGCACGATGTCGCCCGTGGCGAAGCGGTACTGATAATTGGCAAAGTTGGGATCGGTCTGCACCAGTCGCAGCTCAAACAGCTCCGTCAGCATCAGCTCTACCAGCGCGGTCATCACGCGGTCGCGTTCCGCCTGCGGCTTGCGCGCCAGCTCTTCAATGGGCCCACCAGCCACATAGCTCATGGCGAGGACATTGCGTCGCGTCAGCTCGTCATGCAGCTCCGGCACAATGAAGCGCTCGTCATCCGCCAGCACATCATGAAACGACTTGAGAAATTCCGCTTCCTTGATGTAGTCAGCCTCGTCCTCCAGCTGGGCCTTGGCGTCCTCCAGCAGGGGCGTCATGTCGACATCCGCCGGTAGCAGACCCGACATCCGCAGCACCGTGGCGATGTTGTCGACATCGCTGCGGATACTGTCCGCCACGCCCGGATACTGGATTTTCAGGGCCAGCTCCCGCCCGTCATGATCCACGGCGCGGTTGACCTGACCGATCGAGGCGGCGGCGATTGGGCTGCGGTCGAACTCGCTGAACAGCGATTCCCAGTCCGCGCCGTAGGCCACGGTCATCGCGGTATCCAGCTGGGCGTCGGGCATGGCGCTGGCCTCCGAGCGCAGGCGGCCGAGGATATCGGCAAGCTCCCGCGGCAGCATATCGCCATTGTCCATCGACAGAATCTGCCCCAGCTTCATCGCGGCGCCGCGCATGTCCGCCAGCTGGTCGGCAACACGCTTTGCATTGCCGGGGGTCAACAGCAGATCCCGACGCCGCGGACGGTTGCCCGCGCGCCACTGCCGCGTGCCCTCGGCGAGCATGCCCCCCGCAACACCGGCGGTCAGGCGCGCCACCCGGGCGAAGCGCCCGACACGCCCGGTCGGCACGGCGCTCTGCCTGCCGCGCCTGTCGCCATTATCCCCATTGCTGTCATTTCCCGTACTCACGCCGTTTCCTCCAGCCAGGCGTCGATATACTCACGCACCAGCTCATAGCCATTGAATTCCGCTTCCAGCACGGCGATAAAGGTAAAAACCCCCGTGAGTTTGCGGGCAATCATCGCAAATTCCCGCGATGGTGTGGCGAAATGCCGGGTGGCCGCCGATGCCGCGGCCTGCCTGCCCACGCGCTGCATCAGGCGCGACTGCCCCCAGCGGTAGGCACCGCGGGCGTTACAGTACTGCTTTGGCAGCTCTGACGGCGGCCGCAGGGGCTCGAGCAGCTGCAGGACAAAATCGCCGAAGGTGTCCCGGGCAAACTCACTGCTGTCGGGCCGCAGGCAGCCAAGCCCGACCAGGCCGTCCACGATAGCGTCGCGGTCCTGCCGCTGCCCCGCGGCGATGGTGCTGCCGAAATGGTGCAGGAAGTCGTTATCGCACTGCAGCATGGAGCCGAAATCCAGCAGTACAAGCTCGTCGTGGCCCGCCTGGCGCCGGATCAGGTAATTGCCGAAGTTGGGATCTGTCTGCAGCAGGCCCCAGTGGTACAGCTCGGAAAAGAACAGCTCCAGCATACCGCGGCCAAGCGCGTTGCGACGCCGCTGGGGCAGCGCGGCGATGTCGGGGTGGTTTACCCGCTTGCCGTCGATATACTCAAGTGCCAGGACCTCGCGGGTGCAGTAGCGCGGGTAGCGTTCCGGCACATGCAGGTAGACACCGCGGGCGCTGAATGACTCGCCGCGAGCGGCGACGCAGGCGTTGATATGGTCGCCCATGCGCGCTTCGCGGACATAATCGATCTCGAAGTGCAGCTGCTGGCGCATGGCGGCGAGCCAGTCGTCGAGCTCGCGGCCCGCCTTGATCCAGCGCGCCAGCAGCAGCATGCGAACGACCGCATCGAAATCGCTGTCGATAACCCGTGCAAGACCGGGATACTGGATCTTGAGGACGATCTGTTCGCCGCTGTCGCGCACTGTCGCGCGGTGCACCTGGGCAAGCGAGGCCGCCGCCAGCGCCGTGGTCTCCACGTCCAGCTCATCCAGCCGGTCACCGAGGGAGGCGCGCAGGGACGGTTCGATTTCCGACCACGGCAGCGGGTGCGTCCCGGACTCCAGCTCATGCAGCGCCTCGGTAAGCGCCGGCGGCAGGAAGTGCTCGCCAAGAAGTGCAAACATCTGGCCTATCTTGACGTAGGTGCCCTTGAGACGGCCCAGCTCGGTAACGAAGCGCCGGGCTTCGCGCCGCAGCATGTCCGGGTCTGCGCCGGCATCGGCCCCGCGCAGGCGCTGCAGCGCCCCATCGAGGGCAAAGGCACCGCCGGCACGCAGTCCGGCGACGGATACGGCAAAACTGCGGCCAAAGGCCCCGCGTCGCTGTAGTGACGATTTTTTACTCATGCCCCAGTATACGCCCCGGGACAAGCGATGGACGGGCGCCCGCGCCGCGATCCGGGGGAAACGGCAATCGCAACCTGAACAGATCTCAGTCGAGCAGCAGTGCCGCCAGATGCGTACGATGGTGCTGGGCATCACCGAACTGCTGCTGCACCCACTGCGCGCGCCGCAGATACAGCTGCGCGTCACAGTCGTAGGTAAACCCCATGGCGCCGTGGAACTGTATGGCGCGATCGCCGGCGTGACACAGCGTTTCGCTGCCCTGGGCCTTGGCCATGCGGCAGGCGACCTCGTCGTCTGCCGACAGCGGGCCGTCGCCCACGACGCTGGCCGCGTGGTAGACAAAGGAGCGGGTGGCATCGACCGCCGTCAGTATATCGACTGCCGGGTGCTTCAGCGCCTGGTAGGAACCGATCAACCTGCCGAACTGCTTGCGCGTTTTCAGGTAGTCCACCGTGGTGTCGAGGCAGGCTGCCGCGCTGCCCCCCGCTTCCGCGGCAATCAGCAGGGCGCCGAGCAGCCGGTAGTCATGCAGTGCCGAGTGCACACTGGGACCCGTGATCACCTCCTCTGCCTGCACGCCGGTAAACCCGACCCGGGCCGCGCGCCGGGTCTCGTCTATCAGGACATGCGGCGTCAGCGCCTCATCAGGCAGCGACGCACGGCGCACAACAGCGAGCACCGGCTCCCCCGCGTGATCCCGGGCGAGCACAACGAAAAGCTCGGCCGCCACGGCGTCCCAGACCAGGATTTTTTCGCCGCACAGGCGGTTGTCGGCATCCAGCGTTACCTGGCACTCGGCACTGCCCCAGTCCTCGTTTTCGAGCAGGGCCACTGTCGCCACCGCCCCGGTTGCGATCTCCGCCAGCAGGTCGTCCTGCGTCCCCGGCGCGGCGCGCTGCAGCAGCTGCGCGGCGAGGGTGGTAGCCAGCAGCGGCGTGCCGAGCATGGCGCGGCCCATGGCCTCCGCCACGGGCACCACCGAGGCAACGCCCAGCCCCGAGCCACCGACGGCTTCCGGCAGCGCAATCCCGGTCCAGCCCAGATCGATCATCTGCCGCCAGAGCCCGTTATCAAACCCGAGTGGCGTATCCAGCTGGGCGCGAAGCGTCGACATCGGCGCCTGACGGCGACAGAAATCCCGGGCAACGTCGAGCAGCATGGCCTGCTCCTCGCCCAGCGTCAGACGGGTGTTCCCGATAACCGACATGCAATTCTCCTACTTGGGCAGACCGAGCACGTGCTCGGCGATGATATTCGCCTGGACCTGGCTGGTACCGCCGCCGATGGTCGCGGAGAAGCTGTTCATGTAGGCGCGCTGCCAGAAACCGCCCTGCCGGGCCGCGGCGTCACCCACATACAGGCTGCCGGCGGCGCCCTGGGCGTTTACCGCGAACTGGCGCATGCGCCGCGTGTACTCGGTCCAGCGCAGCTTGTGCGACAGGGGCAGTGAGTGCGGATAGTCCGTGGTCAGGGGCGCAATGCCCGATCGACGCTCGCCGAGGGCAATGGCTTTCTCTTCCATGACCAGCCGCACCAGCTGGTCACGCAGCAGCGGGTCCTCCAGGACCGGCCGGCCATCGCGGGACACGTCGCGCAGCTCATCGATCATGTCGTCAATGGCGATGCGCACAAAGGCCAGCCCACCGGCGGCGCCCGCCTCGGCACCGCGCTCATACTGCAGGGTCTGCATGGCGATTTTCCAGCCGTCGCCCTCGGCGCCCATCCGGCACGCCGCGGGAATGCGCGCATCGCTGAAGAAGGTCTCGGTGAAACCGTACTCGCCCGTCAGTTTACGGATCGGGCGCGTCTCAATGCCCGACACCTGCATGGGCGACAGGAAAAATGACAGGCCATCGTACTTGCGCGGGGCCTCCGGGTCGGTGCGCGCCAGCAGGATCATGTATTTGGCGTAGTTGCCCATGGTCGTCCAGATCTTGCTGCCGTTGATCACGTAGCTGTCGCCGTCGCGCACGGCGCGGGTCTGGGCGGCACCGAGATCCGAACCATGATCCGGCTCGGAGAAACCCTGGCACCAGATGTCCTCGGCGCTGAGTATGCCCTTGAGGTATTTCGCCTTTTCTTCATGCGTGCCGATATCGTTGATCAGCGGGCCGGCCCAGCCCAGACCGATGACGTTGAAGCAGATAGGCACGCCCGCACGGCGCATCTCCTGGTCGACGATGCTCTGAAACACAGGTTCGACACCGCCGCCGCCGTATTCCCTGGGCCAGGCCATGCCCAGATAGCCGGCCGACCAGACCCGGTGCTGCCATTGCCTGAGAAAGTCCAGCTGCTGGTCGGTACTGACCTCCATGAAGGACTGGGGCAGAAGAAACCCGGGATCGGCCGGACTGTTGTCTTTCAGCCACGCCGCAACCTCCTCGCGAAAGGTATCGAGTTCTTTTTTGGCAACGGTTTGTGCAATGGCGTTTGCAGCAGTCATGGCAGTCCCTTTTATATTCTGAGTCACTGTAGATCGAGCGCGGGCGCCATGGCATCGGCGCGCTGCAGTGCGGGCCTCGCCAGCAGCCGCTCCAGGTAGGCCCGGGTTTGCGGTTTGTAGCGGTCATCCAGCTTCAGGGAGCGCCCGAGGTACAGGGCATAGCCCACGGCAATATCGGCAACGGTGAAGCGTTCGTCAACCAGATAATCGTGCGATTCGAGGTGCGCGTCGAGGCGCCGCAGACGCGCGATGAACCAGCGCGCGTAATCCTCGGCAATCGCGGTTTTCCCGGGCCCCGGCTCCAGGTAGGTGTAGCGCAGGACAATCGTCTGTGGAAAGGTCAGGGTGGCATCGGCATGCTGCAGCCAGTTGAGGTAAGCCGCATACTGGGCATCCTCGCGTGCGACGGCCAGGGCCTGCGCCGGATCGCGCTCGGCGAGATACTGGCAGATCGCCACCGACTCGGTCATCTCGACATCGCCCTGCGTGAAGTATGGCACCGTGCCCAGGCTGTTGATGTCGAGAAAACGCCGGTCGAACATGCGCGGCGGAAACGGCAGCACAACCAGCTCATAGTCGAGGCCGAGTTCCTCCAGTGTCCACAGCACACGCAGTGAACGGGCGCCGCCGCAGTGCCATAGCGTTTTGCTCACAGTCCGTACTGCCTTGCGGCGAGATCGCGCATGATTTCCTCCGAGCCCCCGCCAATCGCGTTCACGCGCACCTCGCGGTAGATGCGCTCCACGCGGTTGCCGCGCATGTAGCCGATACCGCCGAGCACCTGCATCGCTTCCCGGGCACAGAATTCCAGCGTCTCGCTGGCCTGCACCTTGAGCAGGGCAATATCACCGGGGTCGGGCGACCCCGATTCGATGCTCTCGTAACACAGGCGGATGTAGGCCTGGGTGGCGTTCAGCTTCTGCTTCATCTGTGCAATCTTGTGCCTGATGACCTGGTGATCCGCCAGGCGTTTGCCGAAGGTATTGCGCTGCCGGGCCCACTCTACCGCTTCCTCCAGGCAGACACGACCCAGAGCCTCCATGCTGGCGGCCATGCCCATGCGTTCGGCATTGAAATTGGTCATGATGACCCGAAACCCCTGGTTCTCCGGCCCGATCAGGTTCTGTGCGGGCACACGCAGGTTATCGAAATGCAGCGTCGCCGTATCCGACGCCCACCAGCCCATCTTGCGCTGCAGCGGGGTTCGCGAAAAACCGGGGGCGTCCGCGGGGATCAGCAGCATGGAAACGCCCGCCGCGCCGCTGTCGCCCGTTCGCACGGCCGTGGATACCCAGTCTGCGCGCATGCCGCCGGTGATATAGGTCTTGGAGCCGTTGACAATGTAGTGATCGCCATCACGCTCCGCCGTCGTTGCCAGCGACGCGACGTCGGAGCCACCACCCGGCTCGGTGATACCCAGTGCAATATGCTTCCTGCCGGCGAGCACCGGCGGGGCCACGGCCTCTTTCATCGCGTCGCTGCCCCAG
>JBHEPQ010000127.1:0-5077 GCA_046260215.1 Chromatocurvus sp. | reverse complement strand
GTGGTGAATGCGCTGATACCTGCTACAACCGCCACAGCAAGAACCAGCGCTGCCACCAGCACACCGAGCTCGCCGCCGCGCCAGTCCCGGGCCAGCATGCGAGAAGCAGTGATCACCCAGCGGTTCACGCTTCAGCCAACTCGCCGGCCGACATTTCCAGGCGTCGATCGCAGCGTGTGGCCAGCGCCGTATCGTGGGTCACGAGCACAAGCGTCGTCCCCTCCTCCCGGTTCAGCTCGAACAACAGATCGATAACGCGCTCACCCGTCACCGTGTCGAGGTTACCGGTTGGCTCGTCCGCGAACAGAATACGCGGCTGCGCGGCAAATGCGCGGGCTATAGCAACCCGCTGCTGCTCGCCGCCCGACAGCTGCAGCGGATAATGGCCCGTGCGCGCTGCAAGCCCGACGCGCTCAAGAAAGCGCCCCGCCTGCTCTTTCGCATCGCGCTGCCCGCGCAGTTCCAGCGGTAGCATGACATTTTCCAGGGCAGTCAATGCGGGAAGTAGCTGGAAGGACTGGAAGACAAAGCCGACCTCGCGTGCTCGCAATTGGGCGCGGCCATCTTCATCCAGCGAACCGAGCTCCGTCTCGCCTATATGAATCGTGCCGCCGCTGGCATCGTCCAGCCCCGCGAGCAGGCCGAGCAATGTCGACTTGCCTGAACCGGACGCTCCGATGATCGCAACACTCTGGCCCGTCTTGATTTCAAGGTCGATCCCTTTCAGTATCTCGAGCTCGTCACCCGCCACGGGGACACGCTTGCGGAGATTTTGCGCCTTGATCATCGTTCCTGCCTCGTTTCGGCTTATCTGCCGACCTTTGTCGTTACGCGCCGCTGCCCGCTGCGGATTCCTGATTCTGATCCTGCTCGCTCCGGTGGTGTCGGCATCGCCGCGCCTGCTGGTGCTGGGGGATAGTATCAGCGCCGCCTACGGCATGTCGCTGCAGGAGGGCTGGGTTGCGCTTCTCGCGCAGCGGCTTGCCGATGAGGGCTCCGCCGTGGAAGTGATCAACGCGAGTATCAGCGGTGAAACCACTGAGGGCGGGCGCCGACGACTGCCCGCACTGCTCGAGGAACATCAACCGGATACCGTACTCATCGAACTGGGTGGCAATGACGGACTGCGTGGCTACCCCGTGAACAGACTGCGCAGCAACCTGGTGCACATGGCATCGATGGCGCGGGATGCCGGGGCGAAAGTGTTGATTCTGCCCATGGAGATCCCGCCCAATTACGGATCGCGCTACGCGACCGGCTTCCGCGACAGCTTCCCCGCCGCCACGCGCGAGTCAGGCGTCCGGCTTGCGCCCTTCATACTCGAGGACATCGCCACGCGGCCGCGGCTCATGCAGGACGATGGCATACATCCGACCCGCGAAGCGCAGCCGCTTATCGTCGAGAAGCTCCTGCCTGTCATTCTGGAGGCGCTGCAGGAATGAGCGCGCGGGAGAGGACCGCTCTTCAGAGGACGCTTTACCGGGTTGTGTTCGGCACGGAAACAACGGCCGGAAAATGGTTCGACCTGATCCTTATTGGCGTCATTCTGGTCAGCGTCGCGGTGATTGTCGCGGACTCCATTCCCGCCTACCACGCACGCTATGGCGAGCTGTTCCGGACAATTGAATGGGGATTCACCCTTATTTTTACGGTCGAGTATCTGCTGCGTATCTGGATCGCCGAAAACCGGCGTGCCTATCTGCTCAGCCCCTACGGCATTATCGACCTGCTTTCGATCCTGCCGACCTATATCGCGTTTTTTGCGCCGGAGGCGGCACCGCTACTCATCATCCGGCTGCTTCGTGTTTTGCGGGTGTTCAGGATTCTGCGACTGCTGTCACTCCTGAATGAGACGAACACGCTGGTAATGGCGCTGAGAGAATCGGCGCGACAGATCTTTATTTTTTTCCTCATGGTCATGATGACGATGGTGATCTTTGGTTGCCTGATGTACGTGATCGAGGGTCCCGGCAACGGATTCGATAACATTCCCGTGAGCGTGTACTGGGCAATAGTCACTATTACCACGGTAGGCTACGGCGACTACGTGCCGGTAACGGCGACTGGCAGAGCCATCGCGTCGATAGGCATGTTGTTGGGCTATGCAATTATTGCTGTACCGACGGGCATATTCACATCAAAAATCATGGCCCACCACCGTCAGAAACTGACGCTCAACTGTCCCCAGTGCGGCCGCGCCGGACACGATTCTGACGCAGAATACTGCAAGTACTGCGGTGCTCCACTGCACGACGACAATACCGACGAGAGCGAACACGCCAATGCCGAACCCGCTGACTGAACGGGCTAACGTGCGGTCGAACACTCCGGCGCACCGCCAGACGCCCCACCAGACGCCCAGGCTGGAGTCATTCAGGCAGCGTCATCCTGCGCCTCCAGGATGAATGTCCCCAGCTGGCGGAATTCAAGCTGCCTGGGCGTATTGCGCCGCCACATCAGACCGACCGTGCGCGTGATGCCCTTCTCCGAGAAAGGCAATACCTGCACATCCGTACCCGAGAGCACATTCGCATCCAGCGCCATTTTAGGAAGCAGCGTGACGCCGATGCCGTTTGCCACCATCTGCACGATGGTGTTCAGGCTGGTTGCCTGGTAGGGCACGCTGACATCCGAGTCCCGGAGCTTGCAGGCCTCAAGCGCGTGCTCCCGCAGGCAGTGACCATCCTCCAGCAGCAGCAGGTCAGTGCCTTTGAGGTCCTCGGTCGTCAGGGATTCGAGCGATAACAGGGGATGCCCCCGCGGACAGGCAAGCAGGAATTCGTCATCGAACAGCGGGAACTCGTCCACGCCCTGCACGGGAAAAGGCAGCGCCAGCAACAGCACATCCAGCTCGCCCCGGCTCAGCGCCTCGGTGAGGTTTTCGCTGAGATCCTCGCGAATAAACAGCCGGAATTCCGGATGATCACCGCGCAGGCGCTTCAGCAGCCCGGGGAGAACGAAAGGGGCTATTGTCGGTATAACGCCGATGCGCATAGCACCGTTGAACGGCTCCGCCGCTGCACGACAGCAGGCCACGATATCCTCCACCGACAGCATCACGCCCTTGCCGCGCTGCACGACTTCCTCGCCAAGCAGGGTCAGAATCACCCGGCGGTTATTGCGCTCCACCAGCGGCGCACCCAGCACGTCCTCGAGCTCGAGAATACCGGCGCTGAGGGTGGACTGCGACACGTGGCAGGCACGGGCGGCGTGACCGAAATGTCCGTGCTCGGCCAGCGCAATCAGGTAACGCAGCTGTTTCAGGGTCGGCTGACGACTCATGACGCAATTCCGTCCAGGTGTTGTCATCGAAAATATCGAAAGATATTACCAATACTTTTCAAAGGCGTGAAAGACGCATCGGACAGGGTAACGTAAACTGTCACTATCGACAGATGGCGTAAGCAAAGATTTGCGCCGCGAGCAATGGACTACGCATGGAACTGATTGTTTTCGACCTCGACGGGACACTGTTGGACAGATCCTCGACAATAAGCACTTTTACCCGGGATACTCTGGGCCTGCTCCGTGACCGTAGCGTCGCCTATACCGTGGCCACGGGGCGCACGCTACACGGGGCCCGCGACCTGCTGGACGGCCACGGTTTTACGCTACCACAGATCTTCAAGAACGGCGTCGTCACCTGGAATCCCGACCTGCAGGGCTACAGCCATCGTTTCCTGCTGACACAGGCAGAAATACAGCACGTGCTGGAGGGTTTTATCCGCGAAGGCGTCGCACCTTTTCTGTTCACGCTGGAACCGGGCGACCGTCATGCCATCTACCACCCGCCATCGCTGAACACGGCCGAGTCGCGCCTGGCGCGCATGCTGCAGAAAGATGGACCGCTGCCCATGGAGCATCTGTCAAAACTGCCGGCGCAGGCCGATATCACCAATGTCAGCGCGATAGGCCCTGAAAGCGCGATCCGCCGTGTGGTCGAAAGCATCGCCGATGAGCAGGGCCTGGTTGCCTACATGGGCGATGCAATAGAGGGCAGCGGGTACTACTGGGTCGATATACATCACCGCGGAGGCAGCAAGGGCGATGCCGTCACAACACTCAAAGAGGAGCTGGGCCTCGAGCGTGTGATCTGCTTTGGGGACAGCGATAACGATCTGAGCATGTTCGAGCTCGCCGATGAGGCCTACGCCCCGGACAATGCCAAGATCGACATCAAAGCCGCGGCTACCGCTGTGATCGGACATCACGATGCCGACGGTATCGCCCACTTCCTCCGCGAGCGCTTCAACCTGGGATGATTCGCCCCATAGCGGCGCGGCGGTGCTATGATCCACGGTTTCGAGCGGGCGCATCGGGTGCGATTCAGTCAGTTGACAGAACCTGCAGATCAATGCCGTTGTCAGCACAGCGGATTGAGATCACGCCAGATCGGCCGTCGCCTCGCCGCGCTACTGCTGCTCGGTCTGATCGGCAGTCTGCCCGCCTGTGGCGACGAGCCCTGGAACAACCCCCATCCGCCCACAGGCGGCGACATGACGACCTACTACTCCGTCATGTCGCCGGCGCCGCCAAAGCACCTGGACCCCGCCATCTCCTATGCCTCCGATGAAGCCCTGTTCATCATGCAGATTTACGAGCCGCCCATGGGCTACCATTTTCTCAAGCGGCCCTACAGCCTTCTCCCCCTGGGGGCCGCTGACTTCCCGGTCGTGGAACACCTCGACTCTGCGGGCGATCGCGTCGACGCCGACAGCGGAAATGTCCGGTATACACGGTACACCCTGCGCGTTCGCGACGACGCCCGATACCAGCCGCACCCGGCATTTGCGACCGGCGCCAGCGGCCAACCGGTTTATCGTTTCGACACGGCAGACGACAGCGCAGCATTCGATGATATCGGCGACTTCACCGAACTCGACTCACGCTCAGTGCGCGCCGAGGATTACGTCTACGCCATCAAGCGCCTCGCCGACCCCGACGCCGGGTCCCCGATGCTGGGATTCATGGGCCAGTACATCGTCGGCATGACTGACCTGTCCCGCCGCCTCGGTGAGGTCACGCGGGACAGCAGCTGGCTGGACCTGCGCCCTTACGGTATGGAAGGCGCCAGGGT
>JBHEPQ010000098.1:0-3164 GCA_046260215.1 Chromatocurvus sp. | reverse complement strand
GGCGCTACATTCTGCCCAACATCGCCCCGCCGATCATCGTTCAGGCCACACTGACAGTGGCCACGGCCATCATCGCCGAGGCCAGCCTTTCCTTTCTCGGGCTGGGCCAGCAACCACCCGCCCCGTCCTGGGGTGCGATGCTCAACACGGCCAAGAACTTCATGGAACAGGCGCCCTGGATGGCGATATGGCCCGGCGCGGCGATCTTTTTGGTGGTGCTCGGATTCAATCTTCTTGGCGATGGTCTGCGCGATGCTCTGGACCCGCGCGAAACCTGACCCCCCCCGGAGGAAACATGGAATTCACGACACGGCCGGAGATACGCGGCAAGTTCGGCGTCACGGCGTCCACGCACTGGATTGCAAGCACCGTGGGTATGGGCATGCTGGAACGCGGGGGCAACGCTTTCGATGCGAGCGTGGCCATGGGGTTCGTGCTACAGATCGTCGAGCCGCATCTGAATGGCCCGGGCGGCGACATGCCGGCGCTCATCTATTCGGCGTCCAATGACCGGATCGACGTGATCTGCGGTCAGGGCACAGCCCCAGCGGGCGCCACGATCGCGCATTACAAAGCGCAAGGCCTGGAGATGGTTCCGGGGTCGGGCCTGCTGGCAACGGTCATCCCCGGTGCCTTTGACGCCTGGATGCTGATGCTGCGCGATCATGGCACCATCACCCTGCGCGACGCGCTGGAACCCGCGATCCATTACGCCGAGGCCGGTCACCCGATGTTGCCCCGCGTGGCACTGACCATCGCAGGGCTGGCCGAGTATTTCCAAACCCATTGGCCATCCTCTGCCGAGGTCTGGTTGCCCGGTGGTCGCGCGCCCGAACCGCATGACTATTTCTGCAACCCCGCGCTGGCCACAACCTATCGTCGCATTGTCGAGGAAGGCGAAGCGGTCAAAGGGCGCGAAGCACAGATCGAGGCCGCGCGCCGGGCATGGTCACAGGGCTTTGTCGCCGAAACCATCGGCGCATGGCTGCAGTCTGCCGAAGTCATGGATGTCAGCGGGCGCGCGAACAAGGGCGTTCTGACCGCGGACGACATGGCGGGATGGCAAGCCAGCTTTGAGCGTCCGCTCAACAGGGATTTCGGAGACTGGAC
Source organism: Chromatocurvus sp. (assembly GCA_046260215.1). GTDB lineage: Bacteria > Pseudomonadota > Gammaproteobacteria > Pseudomonadales > Halieaceae > Chromatocurvus. The sequence continues at coordinate 2,054 of JBHEPQ010000098.1, read as the reverse complement.
CGTGCATAAAACCGGGCCCTGGGGACAGGGGCCCGTTCTGCTTCAGGGGCTCGCGCTGCTGGAGGGCATGGGGCTTGAATCGATGGACCCGCTTGGTGCGGAGTTCGTGCACACCGTGGTAGAGGCGATGAAGCTCGCCTACGCCGACCGCGAAGCCTTTTATGGCGACCCGGATTTTGCAGACATCCCGATGGACACGCTTCTATCGCCCGAATACGCGGCTGAGCGCCGGGCTCTGATCGGGCCGCAGGCGTCACTTGAACAGCGCCCGGGACGCATTCCGGGGTTCGAGGCGCTGGCCGATGCCATGATAGCCCGTGCGGCCAGGGCACCGGTGGCTGATGCCGGGGTCGGCGCAGGAGAGCCAACGATGGCCCATCTGACCGAAAAGCGCGGTGACACCGTTCATATCGATGTCATCGACCGCTGGGGCAACATGGTATCGGCCACACCGTCCGGCGGATGGCTGCAATCGTCGCCGATCATCCCGGGTCTCGGTTTCGCATTGAACAGCCGGGCACAGATGTTCTGGCTGGACGAGGGGCTGTCGGGCAGCCTGCGGCCCGGGGCTCGTCCGCGTACGACGCTGAGCCCTTCACTCGCATCACTGGAGGGCCGCCCCACACTGGCTTTTGGCACTCCGGGTGGCGACCAGCAGGACCAATGGCAACTGGTTCTTTTCCTTCGGCACGTGCTGCATGACCACGGGCTGCAGCAGGCCATCGACGCGCCCTCGTTCCACATAAGCCATTTTCAGGGTTCGTTCTATCCGCGTGTCGCGCAGCCCGGCCACCTGATGATCGAGGATCGTATCGGCGCCGATGTGATAGCTGACCTGCGCGGGCGCGGGCACCAGCTGGAGGTTGCCGACCCGTGGAGCATCGGACGCCTGACGGCGGCGCGCCGCGACGCAGACGGCAGCTTGCGCGCCGCAGCCACGCCGCGCCTGATGCAAGCCTACGCCGTCGGGCGCTGAAGATCACCGTACAGAAGGACCAGACATGACCTATTCGATCATCGCCACCTGTCCCGATACCGGGCATCGCGGCATTGCCGTGGCCAGCCGTTTCTTTGCTGTTGGCGCGCTCGTGCCGCATATCAGGGGCAATCGCGCAACAGTGGCGACGCAGGCGTTCGTGAACCCGCTCTGGGGGCTCGAAGGCGCGAACCGGCTGGCGGCCGGAGAGGCGGCGGATGCGGTCCTGGCCGACCTTGTGGCACGCGACGGCGGGCAGACGCAGCGTCAGGCCCACATGATCGACGCGGCAGGCCGGATCGCGGCGCATACCGGGGCCGAGTGTGTGACCTGGGCCGGCCATATCGCCGGCGAGGGAGTTTCGGTCGCGGGCAACATGCTGGTCGGACCACAGGTGATCGAGGCCACGCTCGATGCTTTCAATGCGGCGACCGGCCCGCTGGCCGAGCGACTGATGACAGCGATGGAGGCCGGCTTGGCAGCCGGCGGTGACAAGCGCGGCACACAATCGGCCGCGCTGCGTATCCATCGCAACGAGGACTATGCGTGGCTGGATCTGCGAGCCGACGACCATGCCGATCCGTTGGCCGAATTGCGTCGCCTCTACGATGTCGCGCATGAACGTTTTGTCCATTTCGCCGACGCCATGCCGACGCGAGAAAACTTCTCAGGTGTGACGGATCGGGCCCCGATAGACCGGGCAATTGCGACTGCGGATGCAGCCAGAGAAGTACGAAATATTCCGTCACGATCCTATGCTGTCGACTGCGGCGGAGTAAAGTCCGGGCACGGCGCGGCGCAAAAGTAGGTCTACTTTGGTTTGCGAGTTACGGGTGCAAAATGGTGGAGCCAGTCATCTACGCTTACCAAATAACTGGCAGTTGACTGGGCGCATTGACCGATCAGAACCAAATCTGTATCGACTGGAACAGATGGTTTCGTTTGACTTGCGCGCGCGGCTTTCCGAGCACACGTTGACCCTTCAAGCAATGTATGGATTATACCAACGGCCTTTCGCGCTGACTCTCGAGGGTCTTTGCATGCGCTTTCGGAGATGATTCACTGCCAACGAGGCAAT
>JBHEPQ010000095.1:0-4060 GCA_046260215.1 Chromatocurvus sp. | reverse complement strand
TCGACAACTTCGACCTCGACGCCATGCGCGATGCCGTGGCGCTGGCGGCAGGGTGCTGCGAGCTGGAAGCCTCCGGCAACGTAACGCTGGACACGCTGGCGGCGATAGCGGCGACCGGCGTCGACTTTATTTCCATCGGCGCCCTGACCAAGGACGTGCAGTCCCTTGACCTGTCGATGCGATTCAGTTGATAGCGCTACACAGCTGGCCCGGGAAAGCGCTGCGCAGCTGGTACAGGAAAGCGCTACACGGCTGGCAACGGAAAAGGCTACGCAGCTGGCCCGGAGAAGCGCTACACGACTGACCTAGGAAAGCGCCACGGAACTGCAGAGGACGCCGTTGTTGTCGGCATAGATAAAGTCGCCGGGGGCAATACTGACGCCGCCCAGGTCGACAACAACATCGCGCTGGCCCTCGCCACGCTTGTCAGTGCGGATCGGGCAGACGCCCAGGGCCTTGATGCCCACTGCCGTCTTAGACAATGCGTCGACGTCGCGCACCGCACCCGCAATCACGAAACCGGCCCAGTCATTGCGCGCCGCGGTCTCTGCCAGCATGTCACCCAGAAGTGAGCGCCGCAGTGATCCACCGCCATCGACTACCAGCACCCTGCCCTCGCCCGCTTCCGACACCGCCGCCTTGAGCAGCGAGTTGTCCTCGTGGCACTTGATGGTCACTGCCGGCCCGGAGAAAGCGTCGACGGCGCCGAAGCTGCGCCACTGCAGTTCGAGTGCCCGCGCCCGGGGATGGGCATCCGACAGGTCGGGTGTATTGACTGCCGTGGTCGGCCTACTCACAGCCATTCCTCATGGTAAGCCACCAGCGCATCGGCGGCTCCGGCGATCGCACCGGCCGCTGCGCGACAGCGCGGCAGAATGAACTGTGCATAATAGCGTGCAGTCGCAACCTTGCGCGTGTAGAAGGGATTGTCATCGCCTGCGTCTATGCGCGCCCCCGCCACGCATGCACCGCGCAACAGCTGCCAGCCGCCAAACAGATAACCGGTCTGCATCATATAATCAAACGCCAGTCCTTTTGCCGCATCGGGTGACCGGTCATGCAGGGCCAGCAGATTCGCCGTACTCTGAACATGGTCAGCGAGCGCGTCCGCCAGTGCCTCCGCCAGAACATCGCGCTCGGACGCCGCCAGTTCGTCACGCGTGACGGCGATGGCATCGTGCACCGACTGCATCGATCCACCCGCATCCCGCACCAGTTTGCGACCCAGCAGATCGCCGGCCTGAATCCCGTTGGTGCCCTCGTAGATGGACGTGATGCGCACATCGCGGAGATATTGCGCGGCGCCGGTTTCCTCGACATAGCCCATGCCGCCATGCACCTGCACACCGAGCGAGGTCAGCTCCTGACCCACCTCCGTCATCCAGCCCTTGATAACCGGGATCATCAGATCGATCCGCGCCTGATACGCCGCCCGCTCCTCTGCCGCTCCGTAGTGCGCAACATCCATGGTGACGGCTTCACTGTAGGCGAGTGCGCGCATCGCTTCATTGAGTGAACGCATGCTCAGCAGCATGCGTTTGACGTCCGCGTGCTGGATGATCGGCACGCCCCCCTGCACCCGCTCGCGGGCATAGGCGACCGCTTTCTGGTAGGCGCCCTCCGCCGCACCGAGACCCTGCAGACCGACCTTGAGCCGGGCCTCGTTCATCATGGTGAACATGCAGGCCAGACCCTGATTTGCCTCGCCGAGCAGGTAGCCTGTGGCGCCTTCATTATCGCCAAAGGCCATGACACAGGTCGGGCTGCCGTGGATGCCCAGCTTGTGCTCGCAGGAAACGGGATAGACATCGTTGCGCGTGCCCGCGCTGCCGTTTTCGTCCGGCAGGTACTTGGGCACGATAAACAGGGAAATACCGCGCGTGCCCTCCGGCGCATCCGGCAGCTTGGCAAGCACCAGGTGCACGATATTGTCGGCGGCGTCGTGATCACCCCAGGTGATGTAGATTTTCTGTCCGCGAATCAGGTAGTGGTCATCGCGGGGCTCGGCACGGGTTTTCAGCCCCCCCAGGTCGGAACCGGCACCGGATTCCGTCAGGTTCATGGTGCCCGTCCACTCCCCGGTGTGCAGTTTTTCCAGGTACCGGGCTTTCTGCTCCTGCGTGCCGTGGCTCTCGATCGCAAGCGCGGCGCCGCTGCTGAGGAATGGCGCCAGCGCGAAGGCCATGTCCGCCGCATTCCACATCTCGCACGCCGCGGTGCCATATAGCTCCGGCAGCCCCTGCCCCCCGTGCTCGGCGGAAGCGGCGATACCGAACCAGCCACCGGCGGCCAGCTGGCGCAGCGCATCGCCGTAGCCGGGAGAAACGGTCACGGCGCCATCGGTACAGGACGCCGGCTGCTGGTCGCCAACGCGGCGCAGGGGGGAGAGGACGTCGCTGGCGAATCTGGCACCCTCGCCCAGCACCGCCGCCGTCAGATCCGGCCCGACGTCGAGATCTGCAAAACGTGGCAGCTGGCCCAGGGTATCGCCCGCCTTGAGAACCTCGTCGATGAGAAAAGCCATGTCGTCCAGTGGCGCGTGGTAGTTGCTCATGATGGCGCTTCCCTCTTTGCAGGCGGTAATGTTGGCAGCGATGACTTTGCCAGCGGTAATGTTGCCAGCGATGGTTTTGCCAGCGGTGAGCTAAAAATCGATAAAACGTCGTTTCAACATCCCAATTATAAAGCATGCGCCGCAGCGGATCAGGCGTAAACGGCGTCGGCGTTATATTCAGAAGGAACGCGGACTGCTATATTTGTCATTCACCCGATGAATGACTCGGCCGGAAACGATTGCGCATGCAACTGCACCGGATTGACCTCAACCTGCTGGTTTACCTGGACGCCCTGCTGCGCGAGCGGAACGTCACGCAGGCGGCGCATACCCTGAATCTGTCACAGCCGGCGATGAGCAACGGCCTGCGCCGGCTGCGCGAGCTGTTCGACGATCCATTGCTGGTACGCACCTCCGACGGTATGACGCCGACCGAGCGCGCGCTGGAGCTGGAGCCCCTGGTGCGCGACGTGCTGACCCATATCGAGCAGGCGGTGCAGCCGAAATCCGCGTTTGAACCCGGCCACGCCAGTCGCGTCTTTCGCATTATGGCCAGCGATTACGCGGAATCCACGCTGTTGCCCGAGGTGCTGGGCAAGCTGCGTACCCAGGCCCCTGGCCTCACCCTCGATATCATGACGCCCTCCGATGTCAGCTTTCTCGACGTGGAGCGCGGCAAGGTCGACATGGTTATCAACCGCTTTGATGTCATGCCCCAGTCCTTCCACCAGATCCACCTGTGGAGCGACACGTTCTCCTGCCTGCTCAGCCCCAACAACCCCGTGCTGGCCGATTTCACGCTCGAGAGCTACCTGCAGGCCAGCCATGTCTGGGTCAGCAAGACGGGCATGGGGGTCGGCGTGGGGGTCGACCCGGACGACGTGCAGCGCCTGGGCTGGGTGGACGCGGCGCTGAACCGGCTGGGGAAAAAGCGCCAGATCCGGGTGTTCACCCGCCACTACCAGGCCGCCATGACCCTGGCGGAGCAGAACGATCTCATCGTGACCCTGCCGACCCGGGCAGCGGAGCTGCAGCGCAACAACCCGCGGGTCGTGTTGCAGCCACCGCCGCTGGACATTCCACCGCTGGAACTCAAGATGGCCTGGAGCCCGCTGCTGCAGCACAACCCCGCCAATCGCTGGCTGCGACGTCTTATCATCGACACGGCGCGGCATATGGATGGCAAGCCTGCCGCCGCCTGAGCCTTCCGAGCCTTGACCGCGCACTTTTATTCACTGCGATTATTCACCGCGCTAATGGCCGCGATAAAAGCAATAGACTTGGGGAATCGCAAGCGATTGCATACACTGGGTTTTTTGCCTGACCGGAGTCCGTCATGTCTGCTACCCAATCGTCCTCAAGTCGCGTGTCCCGCGCAGGTCTGCAGGTACACCCCCACCTCGTGGAACTGCTCGAGACTGACATTACGCCGGGCACGTCCGTCAGCCCGGACAGCTTCTGGCAGGCACTGGCTGATCTGGTGCGGGATTTCGCGCCGCGCAATCG
>JBHEPQ010000083.1:0-5981 GCA_046260215.1 Chromatocurvus sp. | reverse complement strand
CGAATTTCTGCACTTCGACGATCCCGTGGCAAAACTGCACGCGCACCTGCGGGTAGAGCGCAAGCTTGCCGAGGAAAGCTCGACGCTGACCTGGTATCACTGGATCGTGTTCGCCGTTCCGGTCACCCAGGCGCCGATACCCATTCTGCGCTACGAGGGGATCGAGTACAGCCTGCTTCGGCACCTCGGCAACAACAATTTCCGCTTGCACGCACATAACCTGTCTTTTCCACGGGACCTCAACAGTGGGGCTTTCACCAATGAGGTGCACAATCCGGTCACGGGTAAGACGGTGGCGGTCGGCCCCTCGATTATCACGTCGGATCCCGGAACCGTTCAAAACCCCATCGGCTTTCGCAACGTGAACAGTGATGGCACTTACCAGAAGCGCTATGCCATGTTCCGTCTCGAGGATGAGCTCCTCAAGCTCGACAGCGTGCGTGGTGCACCGCCGGAGAAGCCAGTTACGCACCAGGAAAACTCCTGTGCCTGGGTACCTTTCGATGAATTTACCAATCCGACGATCAATTCACTGCCTGCGCACTTTGTCGGCAGCTACCTGTATGAGTACCCACGCTGGCTCAATATGGGTGACAGGCCGGGACACCTGCTCGGTATGTTCGACGGCAAGAAGATCAGCTCTGTGCAAGAACTGCCGGTTGAATTCCTCGATCGAGCGCGCCGTGACTACCCCGAGCTTTTGCTGCCTCGCTGGCAGGATTTTGATCGGCCGCTGTCATTCTCTCTCTGACAGGCATTTCATCTGTCGCCGCGTGATACGGCGCTGAACTCCTGGCAGACGCCACGCACGTCCTCGGCAAACAGTTCCGAGAGGGGGCTGTTGCTGGCGTCACGCAGCGTTATCAGCCCCGCCTTGCGCACAATCGGCGTCCCAGGCAGTTTCAGGCGTTTAATGGTCCCAGCCCCAGTCTCTCCCGCCATTAGCTGCTCCGGAAGCAGGCCGACAAAACCGCGCCTGAGTATCATCGACTTGATCAGCGCGAGCGAGTTGCTGAGTACCGGCACGCGCGGTGGCGCAAGGTTTTGATTCAGGAACAGCGCTTCAAACGCCTCCTGTGAGTGGGGCTGGTTGAAGTTCACCCACTTGGCTTCGGAGGCCGATTTCCAGGATACATTGCGCATGCCCGCCAGCGTGTGGTCACTGCTTGCATAAGCGTATGAACTCAACTCGAGCAGTGTTTCGGCAACATGGATGTCCGGCAGCGACTGAAGCGGAAAATTGCACAGGGCGAGTTCGATGTCCCCCCGCTCCAGCCCGGACAGCAGATCACCCAGCAGGCCCTGGTGTATCGTGACTCTCACTCTGGGGTGCTTCTCGCAGAACTCACCGACAATCCGCTCCATTATGGTGTAGGCGAACAGGGCGGTAACACCCATGCTGATTTCCCCGGCGAGATAGTCGCCTGCGCTGCGGACGTCCTCTTCCGCGCGTTCACAGCTTGCAAGAATCTTGTAGGCGTGGCGGTAAAATCGCTCGCCCGCGCTGGTAGCAATGACACCGCGAGCGTGTCGGCGAAAAAGGCTGACGCCGAGTTCCTGTTCCAGAATCAGCACGCTGCGCGTCAGCGCTGGCTGGCTGATCGGAATCTCCGCTGCGGCCCGGGACACGCTGCCATGTTCGAATACCGCAATGAAATACTTGAGCTGTCGCAGGTCCATGCGCTACTACCTCTCTGCCATACCTCGCCTGTGGTGCCGCACCCGATCGAGCGTAGAAACACGCTGCGGGTCCTGTGCAATATAATCGAGCGCCGACATCATAAACAGGATCGCCGCTCTCAAGACCAGGGCACACGAAGCGACTGGGGTCGCCACGGGACTGAGGAACCGAGCCTTTAGCGCGTGTATAACGGGAGGCTTGAAAAAAACGCTACATATCCCGGGTGCGGTGAATCGCTTATACTGCGTTGTATGAATTCCGAACCACGGAACCGTACGAGGTAGAGGCATGATGCAGTCGCGCAAGCTCGCACAGATAGAGCGCCAGATGGCAAAGTGCGAGACCTATGACAGCTGGCGAGAGCTGGCGCTGCAGCACGACGAGCGCAGCGGGGCCAAGCGCTGGCGAGAGATGGATCAGACAAGGCAATACGACTACGGCCAGATACGGCTGCGGCTCGACCGCCTGCGCAGCCTCCGTGCGCGTCAGGACTACCAGGGGCTGCTGTTCAACCTGAACGAGGGTATTCACGGCAATATGGGGGGTATGGGTCGAAGCACCCTCTACCAGCGTGCAAAGTTCGGCACCAAGCAACTTATCGAACAGTACATCGAGGAAATCGACGATTCACTCCGGTTTATCGCCGATCTCGATAACAGCAAGATCGACCTGCAGGACAAGATGGACTTCTTCTACCGGGCGAATATCTGTTTCGGTCGCTCGGCGCTCATGCTCAGCGGCGGTGGCGTGCTCGGTTTCTATCATCTTGGCGTGGTCAAGACGCTGCTCAGCCAGGGCCTGCTGCCCCGGGTTATCTCGGGTGCCAGCGCAGGTTCTCTCGTGGCCGGCGTGCTGGGAACCCACACGGACAAGGAACTGGAAAAATTCTTTGATCCGGCGAACGTGCACTTTGAGGCGGAACGGGAAGCCAGCGTTTTCTCGCGCATGTTTTTCGGCCGCAGTCCGCAGGTGGACGTCAGTGACCTGGTCAATATCATCGCCCGGCTGATGCCGGACATGACCTTCCAGGAAGCCTACGAAAAGACCGGCCGCCAGATCAGCATGACAGTGGCGCCCGCAGAGCCCCACCAGCGCGCGCGTCTGCTCAACGCAATCACGTCGCCCAACGTCTATATCCGTTCGGCGGTCATGGCTTCCTGTGCTGTGCCGGGCGTATTTCCCCCGGTGATGCTGATGGCAAAGAACGTTCACGGGGAAGCGCAGCCCTACCTGCCCACGCGCAAATGGGTGGACGGGTCTATCGCCGATGATCTGCCGTCGAAGCGTCTGTCGCGCCTGTACAGCACGAACCATTACATTGTGAGCATGGTCAACCCGATAGCCACGCCCTTCCTGAGAGGCGGCAAGCCGCGCGGTCGTGTCGGCGCGGCGCTGGGCTCACTCGGGGTCGGGGTCGGCCGGGAAATGCTGAATTTCTATCGCGGCGTAGCGCAGCGACAGGGCGATAACTGGCCGCGATTCAACATGCTGCTGAACGGCGTACATGCGCTCATGGACCAGGATTACAGCGGCGATATCAACATTCTGCCCAGCTTCCGATGGTACAACCCGGCCAAGTTACTCTCGCATCTGACAGAAAAGGAACTGGTTGACCTGATGCGTGGCGGCGAGTTTTCGGCCTTCCCCCAGGTAGAGCCCATTCGTCTGTGCACAAAAATCTCCCGCAGCATGGAGGAGATACTGCATCGCTTCGAGTATGGAGATCTGCGCCCCGAGGGAGACAAATACCACCGCCCGAGAGCGTCACGTCGGCGCCCGCCGCCCACGCGGGCCGATCGCGAGGCGATGCGCGAAACAGGGTCTCAGCGTCTGGCGAAGAACCCGGATGGCACAGACGCCAAGGCCCGGGCGCGTCGGCGCGCCGCAGGGAGCGCGGGGGTTCCACGCAAGAAAACCCCCAGATCGGACGTCGGCAGTGCCGGGAGCCGTCGCGGCAAGCGTAAGGGCAAGGACGAGGCCGCCTAGTGGCCCACTGGGCCTCTACCGACCCTTCCAGTTCGGGGCGCGTTTTTCCGCAAAGGCGGTTGCGCCCTCTATCGCATCCTCGCTAGTGAATACCGGCCGGGTAATGTCATTCTGCTTCTCGAACATGTTCTCGCGGGTCCAGTCCTGCGCGAGTGCCACCACTCGCTTGGAGGCCGCCACCGCAAGAGGACCGTTGGCGGCCACCGTCCGGGCCAGGGCGATGGCTTGCTCAAGCGCCGTTCCAGGCTCGACCACACGGTTGATCAGCCCCAGCTCGTAGGCGCGTTCGGCGCTGATAAATTCGCCGGTCAGGGCAAGCTCCATGGCAATGCGCGGCGGTATCTGCTTTGGCAGGCGAACCAGGCCGCCGGCCGCCGCCGCCAGGCCACGCTTGACCTCGGGAATGCCAAACTTCGCATTGTCGGCAGCGACAATCAGGTCACAGCTGATAGCCACCTCAAAGCCGCCGGCGAGGGCGTAGCCTTCCACCGCTGCAATGATCGGTTTGCTGGCGAGGTATTCCACTATCCCGGCAAAGCCCCGGCCCTCGACGACCGGCAGTTCGCCGGTGACAAAGGCCTTGAGATCCATGCCGGAGCAGAACGTGCCACCGGCCCCGGTAAGGATGGCCACGCGCAGGCTGTCGTCGGCCTGCAGCTGGTCCATGGCCGCGGCGACACCCTCGGCGAGTGCGCGGTTTGCGGCATTTTTTGCCTCAGGACGGTTCAGCGTGATGGTCAGTATGCCGCCTGCGGCAGAGGTCAGGACTTCATCGGTCATGCGCTTTTCCTCAGTCGTTATTGATCAGGTCGACACCATAGCGGGCGAGGGGCTCCACCAGGGCGCCCTTGGCCTCTGCTTCAGGACTCGACGCGTTACCCATCAACGCGCGTTTCTTGACGCCCTGCAGGATTGCGGCGAGGCGGAAAAAAGAGAACACGAGATAGAAATTCCAGTTGTGGATGCCGTCGCGCCCGGTGCGCCGGCAGTAGGTATCGATGTACTCGCTGTCTTTCGGTAGTCCCAGCGCGTGACGGTCGACTCCCAGCAGACCCCGCAGGCCCGCGTCCCCGGGCAGCTGCCACGCCATGACCTGGTAGGCCAGATCGGCGAGGGGATGGCCCAGGGTAGACAGCTCCCAGTCGAGAACTGCGACGATACGTGGCTCGCTGGCGTGGAACATGACGTTGTCAAGTCGATAATCCCCATGCACCAGGCTGACTGCGCCATCGTCCTCGGGCATGTTCTGTGGCAGCCACGCAATCAGTGTTTCCATGGCCTCGCTGCGTTCGGTCTCCGAGGCGCGATACTGCTTGGTCCAGCGCGAGATCTGCCGAGAATAATAGCTGCCGGGACGGCCGAAGTCGGACAGGCCGACGGCGTCGATATCGACACGGTGCAGGGCGGCGAGAACGCGATTCATGTCGTCGTACATTGCGGCGCGCTCGGCGTTGTTATCGATTTCCGGTAGCGTCGGGTCCCAGAATACACGACCGTCCAGATACTCCCTGATGTAGAACATCGAACCAATAATGCTCTCGTCCTCGCACAGCAGATAGGCGCGGGGTACCGGCACATCCGTTTGCCCCAGCGCGCTGATGACGCGAAATTCGCGGTCGACCGCGTGCGCTGACGCCAGCAATTCACCCGGCGGCTTGCGCCTCAACACGTACGCGTGGCCCCCTGCCGACAGGCGGAACGTGGGGTTGGACTGTCCGCCTGCAAACTTTTCTGCGGTCAGTGTGCCGGTGAAACCAGGCAGGTGGCTCTCGAGGTAGCTCTGCAGGCGGTCTGTATCCAGGGTTTGTGCGCTCATCCGCTTCTCCGTCGGGGGTGATGATGGCAGGATAGCACGCAGTCTGTCCGCGGCGCCCGCGCCGGGCAATGACCGCCGCGGGCAAAAAAGTAAACTCCAGGTGACAGGTGCCGCAGCGAGGGGAAATCGCCGGTACGGCATTGAGAACCGGCCGGCCGGCCGCTATGCTCTCGACACATAATATCGGATGCGGGAGTCGCCCATGTACAAGGAACTCGATCAGGCCTGGCAGCAGCTGACGTCACCGGGGCAGATGTTTGAGGTCACCACCACCGAGGTGCGTGGAGTTCCTCTGCGCGTGTACGCCAATGCACCGCCGTCGCTGCGTGAATTCTGGTTGGGGACAGCCGGACATGGTGACAATGAGTATCTGGTTTATAACAAGGAGCGCTGCAGCTATCGGGAGGCCCACGCCTTTACAGCATCCATTGCGCACTGGCTCGCGGCCAACGGCGTGCAGCCTGGCGATCGTGTGGCGATAGCGATGCGCAATTATCC
>JBHEPQ010000069.1:0-4661 GCA_046260215.1 Chromatocurvus sp. | reverse complement strand
TAGGCTTCGGCAAAGAACGCGCGTACTTCGTCGCGAAATGCCATGTCTTCGGGAGCAAAGTTGGTATCCACGGTGTGGCCTCCTATTTTGGCGCTCGGAATCTAACCCTGAATCTGAACCTGAATTTGACCCTAGAGTATGTTTTTCATAGAAGCGGTACTCTATCCGCTTGTGCGGCGTAAAACAAGCGCAAGCCGGCATTCCACCGGCGCGGGGAATTGGGCATAAAAACCCGCTACCCTAGTCCGGAACGCGGCGACGGTTCAGACTGGAACGACTGTTTCAGTACAGCAGGCTGTAAAGCTTGCGCTGGAACTCCGCTGCCAGGGGATCCCCCTTGCCCAGAGAGGCAATGGTGTCGAGAAGGGCTTTTCGGGTGCGGCCATTGTCGTGATCCAGCTGTCGCTGCAGCACAGTGAACAGGTTCCCGAGCCCCTCCCGATACTGGCCGGCCGCGGTGTAATGCAGGGCCAGCTGCGCACGTAGGTCGAGATTGTCGGGGTCCCCGGCCAGCTGCTCTTCCAGCGCCGTCATTTCGGGTGACTTCGCCGCCTCACGGCGGATTTCAAGCTGCGCCCGGCATTGCTCATACGCCGCGTCCTGGTCGGCGATCTTCACGGCGTCGAGAACTGCTTCCGCCTCATCCAGACGCATCCCCTCTATCAGGGCAAGCGCGTACGCCATCGCAATCTCATGCTTGCGCCCGGATTCCTCATAAGCCGGACGCAAAACCGCTATGGCATCGCTGGTTTCGCCGGCTTCCAGATGCGCGGCGGCCTTTTGCAGCACGCTGTCCCAGGGGGACGGCAGATACTTCTGCAGCATCTCCCGCACCGCGCCCTCGGGCTGAGCACCGGCAAAGCCATCAACAGGCTGGCCGCCCTGCATGACTATCACCGTGGGGAGACTGCGCACGCCGAACTGCTGTGCAATCATCTGCTGGCTGTCCGCGTTGACCCGGGCCAGCACGAACGCGCCCTGATACTCGTCAGCAAGCTTTTCAAGAATCGGCATGAGCATCTTGCAGGGCTCACACCAATCGGCCCAGAAGTCGATGATCACAGGCCGCTGCTGTGACTCCTCGATCAACCAGCGTGCAGCATTGGTTTCATCGATATCGACAATGTATTCCTGTTTGCTCCCTACCATCTCCATTATGCCGTTTCCTCCGGACTGCGCAGGCCCAACACATCCTGCATATCGTAAAGGCCCGCGGGACGACCCGCCAACCATCGGGCCGCGCGCAGGGCGCCGCCGGCGAAGGCCATTCGGCTGCTGGCCTTGTGCGAGATTTCTATACGCTCGCCGTCGCCGGCGAACAGAACCGTGTGATCTCCCACAATGTCACCACCGCGAATCGTGGAGAAGCCGATTTCACGCCGCTCGCGTGCGCCGGTGTGGCCCTCTCTGCAAAACACAGCGTCCGCATCAAATGACCGACCGAGAGCCCCGGCAACCACTTGGCCCATGCTCAGGGCCGTGCCCGACGGCGCATCGACCTTGTGCCGGTGATGCGCTTCAATCACCTCGACATCCACCGTATCACCCAGCGCGCGTGCCGCATCCGCAAGCAGCTTGAAACACAGATTGACGCCGGTGCTGAAGTTGGATGATTTGCACAGGGGAATCTCCCCTGCCGCGTCCTCTATCTGCCGAAGCGCCGCGCCGCTGAATCCGGTTGTGCCAAGAACCAGTGCGATTCCCCGACTGCGACAGGCATCGAGATAGCCAAGGCTGGCCTCTGGCGTCGTGAAATCTATCAGGACATCGCACTGATCCAGCGCTGCCGGAATGTCACTACCGACGATGACGCCGAGCGCGCCGATACCCGCAACATCGCCTGCATCCCGACCCACCGCCGAACTTCCCGCATGCTCCAGCGCGGCGCCCAGGGCAACTCCGTCTCCAGCGTGCTGGATGGCCTGCACCAGGGTACAACCCATGCGACCACCAACGCCGGCAATGCCAACTCTCAGCATCGTCATGGCTTCAGTTCGTCGAAGAACTTCTTGACGCCTTCAAACCAGCTGTTCTGCCGTGGCGACTGGGAGTGGCCACCGTGGCCCAGAGTTTCCTGGAATTCATCCAGCAGCTCTTTCTGCCGCTTGTTGAGATTGACCGGCGTCTCTACCACGGCACGACACAGCAGGTCGCCCACGCCCCCGCCGCGCACCGGCTGGACGCCCTTGGCCCGCAGTCGGAACAGCTTGCCCGTTTGCGTCTCAGCCGGGATTTTCAGCTTGACCCGCCCATCCAGGGTCGGGACCTCAAGCTCCCCGCCGAGGGCGGCATCGACAAACGTAATAGGCACTTCACAGTAGAGATTCTTACCGTCGCGCTCGAAAATCGGGTGTGCCTTGACCGACATCTGTACAAACAGATCGCCCGCCGGCCCACCGTCGGGTCCGGCCTCGCCCTCGCCAGACAGCCGTATGCGATCGCCGGTATCGACGCCCGGCGGCACCTTGACCGAAAGCGTCTTGGTTTTCTCCACGCGCCCCTGTCCACGACAGGACGTGCACGGGTCAGAAATGATCGTGCCCCGACCCCGACAGGTCGGGCAGGCCTGCTGCACCTGGAAAAATCCCTGCTGCATACGCACCTGACCGATACCGCCACAGGTGCTACAGGTCGTGGGTGAACTGCCTTTTTTCGCGCCGGAACCATTGCAGGTGTCGCAGACAGTCAGCGTCGGCACGCGGATTTCAACGGTGGTTCCGCGAACGGCATCCTCAAGCGATATGTCCAGAGTGTAGCGAAGATCCGATCCGCGTTGCGGACCGGCGCGTCCACCGCGTCCACCACCGAAAATATCGCCGAATACGTCGCCGAAAATATCACTGAAGTTGCCGCCACCGAAGCCACCGGACCCCGCGCCCATTGACGGGTCGACGCCGGCATGGCCGAACTGGTCATAGGCCTGGCGCTTCTCCCGGTCCATCAGGACATCATAGGCCTCGGTGGCTTCCTTGAATTTTGCGTCTGCATCGGGATCATCCGGATTGCGATCCGGATGGTATTTCATCGCGACCCGGCGGTAGGCCTTCTTGATATCCTTGTCATCGGCGTCGTTATCGACGCCCAGCGTTTCGTAGTAATCACGTTTTGCCATTTATCGCCCCGGTAAAAACCGTACCCTCTGAAACGACTACGCGGGCACCTGTGTCCCGCGTGTCGTAACCCACTTCGCAAGCCGCGGCCAGATGGCCGGCGGCGCGAGGGAATTCCTACTTCTTGTTGTCGTCGACTTCTTCGAACTCGGCGTCGACCGCTTCGTCACCGGCCTTGCCGCTGCCACCTTCGGCACTCTCAGCGCCTGGCTCAGCAGCACCTTCGGCCGCCGAGGCCTGCGCCGCGTACATCTTCTGCGCTACGGGCCCGGTCGCCTCCGTCAACCTGGTCGCGGCTGCATCAATGGCATCCTTGTCTTCGCCCTTGAGCGTTTCCTCAGCTTCGCTGATCGCAGATTCAATCGCAGACTTCTCTTCGTCCGACGCGTGTTCCCCACCTTCCTCGAGCGTTTTGCGGGCCGCGTTCACCAGTCCTTCCGTGGTGTTGCGCGCGGTAATCAGTTCCTCGAAGCGCGCATCTGCCTCGGCATTTGCCTCGGCATCCGCAACCATCTTCTCGATATCTTCATCGGTCAGACCACCGGATGCGGTGATACGGATGGACTGCTCTTTGCCTGTGGCCTTGTCTTTTGCCGACACATTGAGAATGCCATTGGCGTCGAGGTCGAAGGTCACTTCGATCTGCGGCGTACCGCGAGTCGCCGGCGGTATATCGGCGAGGTCAAACCGGCCCAGCGACTTGTTCTGAGACGCCTGCTTGCGTTCACCCTGAACAACGTGAATCGTGACCGCCGTCTGGTTATCTTCCGCGGTTGAGAACACCTGCGACTTCTTGGTTGGAATCGTGGTGTTCTTTTCAATCAGCGGGGTCGCGACGCCACCCATGGTTTCAATACCCAGGGTCAGTGGCGTCACGTCCAGGAGCAGCACGTCCTTGACATCGCCGGAAAGCACCGCGCCCTGCAGTGCAGCACCTACGGCAACCGCCTCATCGGGATTAACATCTTTACGCGGCTCTTTGCCGAAGTAGTGTGCAACCTGCTTTTGCACCATCGGCATGCGTGTCTGGCCACCGACAAGAATCACCTCGTCAATTTCGCTGGGGCTGAGTCCCGCGTCCTTCAGAGCCGTCTTGACCGGTTCCATTGAACGCGTGACCAGCTCTTCGACCAGCGACTCCAGCTTGGAGCGCGAAAGCTTGACAACCAGGTGCTTGGGGCCCGACGCATCCGCCGTGATGTAGGGCAGATTCACTTCGGTCTGCTGGGAGCTGGACAGTTCGATCTTGGCTTTCTCTGCCGCTTCTTTCAGACGCTGCAGTGCCAACGGGTCGTTATGAAGATCAATGCCGGAATCCTTCTTGAACTGCTCGGCAAGGTAGTCGATGAGACGCAGGTCAAAATCCTCACCGCCGAGGAAGGTGTCGCCATTTGTAGACAGCACTTCGAACTGGTGTTCGCCATCGACTTCCGCGATCTCAATAATAGAAATATCGAAGGTACCACCGCCCAGGTCGTAGACCGCGATCGTGCGGTCGCCCTTGGCCTTGTCCATACCGTAGGCAAGTGCTGCCGCGGTCGGCTCGTTGAT
>JBHEPQ010000011.1:0-18896 GCA_046260215.1 Chromatocurvus sp. | reverse complement strand
GAAAACAAGATTTCCGCCGAGATCGCCCACCTGACTGTGGGCGATCCCGCGCTTCAGGAGTCGGATTCGCGCTACCGTTTTCGCCTGCAGTGGGAGCTGCGGTTCTGACGGCTGCCTATTTGAAGTGTGACTTGAAATAATTGAACGAATTGCCCAGCGCCTTCCAGGCGTGCTCGGCATCGTCCTTGATCTCCTGCCACTGTTCCTCGCCCGCGGCGCGCGCATCATCTATGCGTTTCTGTGCCTTGCGGCGGTCCTCGCGCAGATCGTTGAGACGCTTCTCGTATTCCTTGCGCGCCTCGCCTTCGAGCTCATCGGCGCGCTTTTCGATCTTGCCCATGTTGGCGTCGATATCGTCGAGCTGGCCTTTAAGCCTGTCGATGAATTCCTTGCGGCTGCTTTCGCTCATGCTGTACTCCTTGATTGAATGGATGGTTTGCTCAGGTGGCTTTGTCTAGTGGAGTGTCCTGTGGAGTGTTCTTTGGAGTGTCCTTTGGAGTGTCCTGTGCGGTGTCTTCAACAAAATGCCGGTGTATCCGCACCGCCGTATCCTTTGGCCGGATCGTGCCACCTCGGGCCTCGAGCTGTGCGCGTGTGAATGCTGCGCCGAACAGCAGTATGAGTGAGGAATAGTTGACCCACAATAGCAGAACCACCAGTGAGCCCGCCGCGCCGTAGGTGGAAGCGGTGGCGGTATTCGCCAGATAGATGGCGATCAGTGATCGGCCGAGGGTAAACAGCGCTGCGGTGATGGCCCCGCCGATGAGTACATCCCTCCAGCCCAGGATCACGTCGGGCAGAATACGGAACATGGCGGCGAACAACAGCGTGACGACGCTGAAAGACAGCGCCAGCTCGAAGCCGATCAGCACGAAAGGAGGAACGGGGAGCCACTGCTCGGCAAACGTTATCGCCGTGCGCAGGGCGACGCTCAACAGGAGTGATACCAGCAGAATAAAACCGATGGCGAGGACAATGGTCAGGGACAGAACGCGGCTTCGAACATACATGAGCGCGCTGTTGCGGGACGGCCGCGCGGTCACGTCCCAGATCGCGTTCAGGGACTGCTGCATCTGGGCGAAAACCGTCGTGGCACCGAGAATAATTGCTGCGATCCCGATCAGGCTGGGAAAAAGGCCACTCTGGTCGATCTGGGAATTGACCACCGCCGTCTGCACCACCTCGGCCGCTTCGGGCCCAATACCTGCCTGCAGCTGTTCCATGATTTCGCCTTCGGCGGCTTTTTCGCCGAGCACCAGGCCCACAACGGTTACCGCCACGATCATGACCGGCGCAATCGAGAACACCGTGAAGAAGGCCAGTGCCGCCGCATAAATGAACGCCTGGCTCTCGAGCCAGTTCTTGCCCGCCGCGCCAAGAACCCCCAGCCAGAAGCGCAAAAATCCCATGATGCCGCCATTAGAAGTCGTCACGCGAAGAGTGTGCTCGCCGGGCCCGTCCTGGGCGCGCTTCATCGCGTCGTCGGGAGATAGAGTCTGTCGAGTCATGGTTCGCTTGCTTGTCTTGGTAAGGCGTATAAGGTCACAACTTTATGCGCTAGTGTGCGGCAAGTACAGCAACCGGCGTTTTGCGGTCAATGGGGATGCTCAGTGGGGATCCTCAGTAAGGATAGAGCGGTGCCAGCTCGCGCTTGCTGCCCTGCCCCGCCGATTCGCGCACCAGTCTCGGCACCAGATAGCCCGGGCAGCGCACCGCAAGTTCACCCATCAGCGCCCGTGCACGGCGCTCTTCAACGGCGAAGTGTGCGGCGCCCTGAACCCGGTCCAGCAGGTGCAGGTAGTAGGGCAGAACGCCGGCACCGAACAGGGCAGCCGACAGCCGCGCCAGGGTGTCGACGCTGTCGTTTACGCCGGCGAGCAGCACCGCCTGGTTGAGCACGGTAATGCCCGCTGCCCGCAGCCGCCCGACCGAGGCCGTGACCGCGGCATCTATCTCGTTCGGGTGATTGCTGTGCAGAACGACGACTACAGACAAACCCGGTCGACAGATGGCCTTGAGCAGCCACGGAGTGACCCTTTCGGGAATAACGATGGGAAGCCGGGTGTGAATGCGCAGCGTATGGACGTGCGGGATGACCGACAGTGCGTCCACCAGTTCGGACAGTGTTTCATCCCGCGCAATGAGTGGATCGCCACCGCTGAGGATAACTTCACCGATGCTGTCGTCGCCGGCGATATAGGCAACGGCCTGCTGTCGCTCGCGGCGACTGAGCTGGTTGTCGGCATAGGGAAAATGCCGCCGGAAGCAATAGCGGCAGTTCACGGCACAGCCGCTGGCGACCGTCATCAGCAGCCGTCCGCGGTATTTGTGAATGATGCCCGGGACCGGGTTGGCGCTGCCTGTCTCACCGACCGGGTCCTCGCTATAGGCGGGGTGCACGATATCTTCCGCGGCGGCGGCGAGAATCTGGCGCAGTAGCGGATCGTCGGGGTCACCGGGCAGCATGCGCGAGACGAAGGCCCGCGGCACCTGCAGGGCAAAGTCGCGGTCGGCCCGTGACGAAAAGCCGAGTTGGGAAACGTCAAGGCTCAGCGCCCGGGCGAGGGCATCCGGCGTGCGGATGGCGTCGCGAAGCTGCTGTTGCCAGCTGTCGCTGGCCTGTGTCCGAAGCGGGATCAGTGCCATGGTCAGCGCGCGAGACGGTCGCGCAGGCTGTAGAAAAGCATGCCGGCCACCAGCCCCGGCCAGCGCAGCAATGTGCCGCCCGGGAAGCGTGCTATGGGCACGCTGGACATGACGTCAAAGCGTTCCGCCTGGCCGGCGATCGCTTCCGCGACCAGCTTGCCGGCGAGGGTCGCAATCGGCACGCCGTGGCCCGAGTAGCCGTGGGCGTAGTAGACCTGCGGTGATAGCCGCCCGAAGTCCGGCATCCGGTTCATGGTGATGGCAAGGGTTCCGCCCCAGGCATAGTCGATTCGGGTGTCAGCGAGTTCCGGGTATATCCTGAGCATGTGCGGGCGCACAAAGCGTTTGATGTCGGTCGGCAGGCGTCGGCTGTAGGTTTCGCCGCCGCCGAATAGAAGGCGATTATCAGCGGATAGCTTCCAGTAATTGACGACGAAGCGCGTGTCCGATACCGAGGTGTCATCGCGGATCAAGCGCCGTGCGGTGGCCTCTGGAAGGGGCTCGGTCGCCAGCATGTAGTTGTTGATCGGCATGATGCGACCGGCGGTGCGCGGCTCCAGCCCGCCGAGATAGCCGTTGCAGCCCAGCACAAGGAATTCTGCCTCCACGCTGCCCGCTTCGGTGTACACCGTTACCGTCTTGCCCTCGGTATAGCCAGTAACCCGGCTTTTCTCGTGCAGCGTCGCGCCCAGCTGCTGTGCCGCTGCGGCCAGCCCGAGGGCATAGTTGAGCGGGTGCAGGTGGCGCGCGCCGCTGTCCAGCGCGGCGCCGTGAAAGCCCTGGCCCGAGGTGAGGTCGACGAGGGAATCGGGCTCGATATAGCTGACCGGGTCGTAGTCATACGCCTTCTGCAGGTGTTCCACCTCTGCCGCCAGCTTGCGCGCGTCGCCCATGGTGCTCGCCACGTGCAGATCGCCGCGCTTGAGCTCGCAGTCTATGCTGAATGCATCCACCAGGTCACACACGGTCTGTACGCCTTCCAGACCCAGATCCCAGAGCGCTCGCGCCCGCTCAATGCCTACCAGCGCCTCCAGCTCCTGCTGGCCTGCGCATTGGCCGGTGCCGACGTGTCCGCCGTTGCGGCCCGATGCACCCCAGCCCAGACGGTTGGCCTCGAGCAGAATGACGCTGTAGCCCTGCCTGCGCAGGTGAATGGCGCTTGAAAGCCCGGTGTAGCCACCGCCGACTATGCATACATCCGCGCACGCACTTCCCGCGAGCGGCGGGCAGTGCAGCTGGCGGTTGGCACTCGCGGCATACCAGGAGTCGACGTGGGTCTGGGCGCAAGACATGTCGGGAGTATAGCAACCGCCAAAACCCGGCACGATAGCGCTGCGAGATAACCCTGGGGGCATCGCCCGACTTGCCCGCTGCTTCGGGGTGCTGCGATACTGCTTCGACTGCGCTGCCGGACCTCCCCATGGAAGATGAAAAACAGGCCATCAGAAGCTGGATCAAGGAACACCAGATTTCGGAAGTAGAGGTGTTGGTTCCCGACCTGACTGGCAACGCCCGCGGCAAGTTTATACCCGCACATCAGTTTCTCAACGACAGCGAACCCAAGCTGCCGGAAAGCATTCTCGTGCAGACGGTCACCGGTGAGTACTCGGATGAGCACTGGGACTTTGTGGAACCCTCGGATACCGACATGCTGCTGAAGCCGGATTTCAGCACCCTGCGAGTGGTTCCCTGGGCGCGGGAGCCCACCGCACAGATCATCTACGACTGTTATCGCATGGATGGTGAGCTGCACCCGCTGGCCTCGCGCACAATTCTGCGCAGGGTGCTGCAGGCCTATGCGGCCCAGGGCCTGAAGCCGGTGATCGCACCGGAAGTGGAGTTCTACCTGGTCAGTCGCAATACGAATGCCGACATTGAGCTGATACCGCCTGTCGGCCGGTCCGGTCGCCGTGAATCCGCGAGGCTGTCCTACAGCATCGATGCCGTGTCCGAGTTCGAGGACTTCGTTGAGGACATGTATAAATACGCCGACGCACAGCAGCTGCAGGTCGATACGCTGATCCACGAGAACGGCGCGGCGCAGATGGAGATTAACTTCCGTCATGGTGAGCCCTTGAGCCTGGCCGACCAGGTGTTCGTGTTCAAGCGCACGGTGCGCGAGGCTGCATTCAAGCACGACATGTACGCTACGTTCATGGCCAAGCCGATGAAAATCGAGCCCGGCAGTGCGATGCATATCCACCAGAGCCTGATCGACATCGAGAGCGGCCGCAACGTGTTTGCCGATGAGAACGGCGAATTCACGGATGACCTGCTCAGCTATATTGCCGGCCTGCAGCGCTATACGCCCGAGCTGATCAGCCTGTATGCCCCTAACGTCAACTCCTACCGGCGACTGGCGCCGGATATTGCCGCGCCTATCAACCTCAACTGGGGCTTTGATAACCGCACCACGGCGTTTCGCGTGCCCCACAGCGAGCCGACAGCGACCCGGGTGGAGAATCGCTTTCCAGGCGCCGATGCCAATCCCTACCTTGCAATTGCGGCCAGCCTGGCCAGCGGGCTGCTCGGCATGCGGCACCAGCTGAAGCCTTCCGATCCGCACAGCGGGACCGCCAACGAGAACGCCGTCGAGGTGGCGCGAACGCTGGAAGAGGGCCTGCGTAATCTGCGGATGACGCCGGAACTGTGTGATCTGTTTGGCGATCTTTTCCTGCGCGCTTATACGGCGGTCAAGCTGGACGAATTCGAGGAGTTCAACCAGGTGATCAGTTCCTGGGAACGCGAGCACCTGCTGTTACAGGTGTAGTCAACGCCCGGGTGATATGTTGATGGGCGGCCCGGCGCCGTCCGTGGGTTCCTTCGCTGCTACGACATCCCTGTCCATGCTCATCCATGAGCGCTGTGCCTGCCGGGCCACCGCAGTTAGCTGAGCAATGTCTGTGCCAGATCTGCCTGTCGCAGCATGGGCGCGGGCCGCGTGGGGTATCGGGGGTGTCCGTGGATGTTCGCCGCCGGCTTCGGACACGGCGGACACCTGCCGGGCATGGACTGCGTCGGGAGTGGATCAGTAAACCGCACGCTGGATAGTCGCTGCCACCTCGTCCGCGCTGCCGGCACCTGCATCCACGATCACGTCAGCGTAGCGCTCGTACAGGGGGCTGCGTTCAGCATACACATCCGCATAAGTCTGAGTGCCCTCCCTGGCGATGCCTCGCAGGGGGTTTGCCAGGATGCGCTGCTCCAGCGTTGCCAGATCGGCCCGGAGATACACGACGGGCCCGGCGGCCTTCAGGCGATCCATCACAGCCTCACTGAAGATCACACTGCCGCCCGTGGACACCACAGCGTCTGCGAGCGGCACGTCCAGCAACACCGCCTGCTCAATGCGGCGAAACCCCTGGTTCCCGTGTTCCTCGAGTATCTCCTGCAGGGACGCCCCTTCGCGCTGCTGGATGGCGATATCGGTATCGCAGAAACCGAGCCCGCACAGCTTGGCGAGAATGACACCGACGGTGCTCTTGCCGGCGCCGGGCATGCCGATCAGGCTGATGGCGGAGTGCTGGGCCAGGCGTTGAGTCACGCGCCTGCAGGGTGCCGTGGCAAATCAGTGCGCCCAGTCACGCTCGGCCTTGAACTGTCGGGAGAGGTACTGCATCTGGTCGGCGAGGATCCGCTCCTTGGCCAGAAAGTGCCACTCGTAGGGGTTGGGCCTGAAAGGTATCGCCAGCAGGGGCATGTGTGCCTCTTCCGGAATCTTGTTGTCTTTCTGCCAGTTGCAGCGCTTGCAGGCGGCGACGACATTCTCCCAGCGATCGCGCCCGCCGCGGGAGACCGGTAGCACATGGTCACGGGTGAGGTCACGGCGCTGGAAGCGACCACCGCAATACAGGCAGCGGTGGTCATCGCGGCGAAACAGCGTGCGGTTGCACAGTGGCGGTGAGAAACCGGAAACGATCCGACCATTAAGAGCGACAATGGGCTGGACGTCCATGCGCGAGCGCTCGCCACTGCAGCGCTGGATTCCGCCGAACACCGGAGGCAAGGCCTCCCCTATACCGTAGACCACGTCGCCGCGGGCATAGGCCGTGATGGCCTCCTGCAGGCTCATCCAGCCGCGGGGCTGACCCGCGAGATCCAGTTTCAATATTGCTTGCATGGCCGGCAATCCGAAGGGATTCCTATAAAATTACTGTAATTGCCGGCGCAGTACAATCCCTTATGCCAACACGCTCATGCCTGCACGCTCATCAACACGCTCAAGCCGCGTCCACAGTCCAGACAAGGGCCATGAGCTTGCCGTGGGTAACGGTCTCGGTCGCCTCACCCTCATTGATCACACGCAGCCTGCCGTTGGGGTCGATGGTAAACAGCGGGATGAGATTACTGGCGTTTTTTTCCCGGTAGGCATTCATGTCGAATTCGTCGGTCAGGTTGATGGTTTTGATCTTTGCCCCACCAGCCAGCAGGCTGGCCAGTTTCTGGTAGGTCACGTCTTCGCCGAACAAGCGCGGAACCCGGTAGTCGTCCGCCAGCTTCTCGCGTTCCGAGGCGTCGCGATCTTCGGCATTGCGCAGGCTGAACACGCGGTTGCCGCCGAACTCGGCGCGGTATTTCATGCAGGACAGCGTATTCCAGCGCGATCTGCGTGACATTGCGAACAGGCGGCCAATGCCCACCAGTTCGAGGAACTGCTCGGCATGCGAGGAGATCGGATCGCCGTAGTAGGTTTCCAGGCCTGCCATGCGCGCACTGCGAATTTCCTCGTACGATGTGTCCGCCAGCTTTACACGAAACTCCTGCTGGCGAAGAGCCAGGCCGACGGCGCGGGCGACGGGGTTGGCGCCGACAATCAGGATGCCATTCGGCTCTGCTTCGGCAAGGCCCAGGGCACGTGTGGCAGCACGCGCGGTGAGGCTCTGCAGCACCACCGTCGCAATGATGATCAGGAAGGTGTAGGCCACCAGATCGGTGGCTTCGGGGTACCCGATATCCGCCAGGCGCAGGGCGAACAACGACGATACCGCAGCCGCGACGATGCCCCTGGGTGCGACCCAGCTCAGAAGGGCCTTCTGTCGCCAGCTGTAATTGCCGCCGAGGGTAGATGCCCAGACCACGATCGGTCGCGCCAGCAGGACCACCAGCAGTACAATGACACCGTTCCAGCCAGTTGCAACGATATCCATGGGGTCGACCCGGGCGCCGAGCACGATGAACAGCACCGAAATGATCAGCACCGACAGGCTTTCCTTGAAGCTGAGTATCTCGCTGACCCCGACATCCTTCATGTTGCCCAGCCAGATACCCATGACCGTTACCGTCAGCAGCCCGGACTCGTGCGCAACGTAGTCGCTGCCGGCGAACATCATGACCACCCAGGCCAGGGTCAGCACGTTGACCAGATAATCCGGTGCCCAGTGATTGCGCAGGACGAAGCCGAGACTGATTGCGCCGGCGAAACCGGCGACCAGGCCGACGCCGACACTCTTGGCAAACACGACCCAGGAATCGGCGCCGGATACGAGATACTGAAACACCAGAACCGCCAGCAGGGCCCCGACCGGGTCGATCAGTATGCCTTCCCAGCGCAGAACCTGGCTGACCTCTGATTTTGCGCGCATGGTGCGCAGCAGGGGGTTGATCACGGTCGGCCCGGTAACAACCACCAGGGCGGCAAACAGAAACGCGATCTCTGCGGAAAACCCTGCCAGCCACCAGCAGCCCAGCGCCATCAGTAGCCAGTTCAGCAGCGCTCCCCAGCTGACCAGATTGGTTACCGCCATGCCGTGGCCCCGGAGATCGCGGAATTTGAGCGTAAGCCCGCCCTCAAACAGCACCAGCGCCACGCCGAGTGACACCATCGGGAACAGTATGTCTCCGAACTGTTCATCCGGGCGCAGCAGGCCGGTGACCGGCCCGGCGATAATGCCGAGTATGAGCAATGCCAGGATGGACGGCTGCCTCAGCCGCCAGGACAGCCACTGGGCTCCGACGCCGAGCACCAGAACGGCGGCCATGATGTAAAGCAGACTCTGGTCCATTTCTGGCTCCCGGGTGATTACCCCAGCGCGTGACTGGCCGCGTCGCGCTCGGCCAGCGCCTCGCGCAGCCGGCGGTGTTCTGCCTCATCAATGGGGAAATGTCGCATCATGGTCGCCGCCAGGAGCTTGAGGGCGATACTGGGTGCTGCATAGAGAATGGCGAGCATACGCACGATGCCGTCACTGTTGTTCCCGCTGGCATCAAAGCCGACAAGATCGAGCAGCGGAAAAATGCAGCCCACTGCAAGCGCAAAGGCCAGCTTGGATGCCGTGCCCCAGAGTGCAAAGAACAGGCCAGGTCGCCGCTTGTTATTGTGCCAGTCATCCCACTCGATAAGATCGCCGTTGATGGCGTTTGGCAGCGCGAGATCGGCGCCGATCATCAGTCCGGTGCCCGCCACGATGAGGATATAGAGCACAGTATCACCGACGCCCAGGAATGGCGCGCCGGAAAAGAAAAAACAGGAACCCAGCACTGCCAGGCACCAGGTGCGGTGTTTGCCCAGGCGGCGGGCCACGGCGACCCAGACCGGGATGGAAACCGCACTGCACAGAAAGTACAGGAACAGTACCGGACCGGCGATTCCAGGCTCCTCCAGTACGTGCGTTACGTACATCAGGAACAGTGTCGCGGGGATAGCGTTGGCGACCCCGTTGACCAGAAAGGCGAGCAGCAGGCGCCGAAAGGGTGAGGGCACTCGCATGAGCTCCCACGCGCCGCGCAGGCTGTTGCCGCGATTCGGCGCCCCACCGGCATCCGGAACCCGCAGCGCCGCCAACGGCACGGAAATCAGTAGTCCCGCAATGAGCAGCCAGGTGATCGCAGCGAGCGATTCCCGGAGCGCGGCGCTGTCGCTGTTATCTATCAAAAGGAGGGCTGCCAGCGTGCCACTCAGCCCGAAAATGACCCGCGCGCCGCTGATGCGGCTGCGCTGGTGGTAGTTGGTCGACAGTTCCGCGCCCCAGGCGTTCATGGGCACCACATTCATGGTGCCGGCGGTGTAAACGCCCATGGCGGCCAGTACGAGATAGCTGTTACTGACCGCGGCTGGCGGGTTGAACAACAGCCACACCGAGCCGGCGATCAGTGGGGCGCTGGCGACAATCCAGCTTTTTCGTCGCCCCCAGTGAGCCGGCGTGTAGTCGGAAAGATAGCCCACCAGCGGGTCGGTCACAAGATCCCAGAGTCGCGCGGCAAGAAGTATTGCCCCCACGGCCGTCAGGCTCATGCCCAGTGCCTGGGCGTAAAAAGTCGGCACCACGACCTGTAGCGCAATAAAACCCGCCGCCAGCGGGAATGCCAGGCTGCCAAACGCGGCGAGAGTCACCAGATCGGGCGCTGAGCCGGACCCGGATGGCGAAGACGGCGGTGTGCTGGGAGATGTCATCCTGTTGATACGGATCTGAGTGGCTTCGGACCAGCGGGTGTGAAGCTGTTCAAACTTTGGTCACGTGAAGACCGGCAATCCGGGAGTTTCCAGCGCCAAAAACCTACACTGAGATGCTATTAACAGGAGGTACCGTGTTGACCCTGCTCGCTCTGAATCATGCCCCACCGCTGAAGCCCTTCGTGCCGCGGGACTTCAATGTACCGCGATCTCTGGCCGTCTCCGGCCTGCGTCTGCAGGCGCTGACTATGGATCACGCGGAAGCCGATTTCGAGGCGCTTATCACCAGTAGCGAGCACCTGCAGGCGCTGTTCGGCAGCGGCTGGCCCCGCGGCTTGACGCCGGAACAGCATCGCATCGATCTGGCCTGGCATCAGAAAGAGTTCGAACGTCGCACGTCATTCGCCTACGCGGTATTGGCAGGATCCGGGAACGACATTCTGGGCTGTGCCTATGTCAGCCCCAGTGATCGCAGCGCATTTGACGCGGAAGTCCGCTACTGGGTGCGTCGCCGTGAGCTTGACTCCGGTCTGCAGGAGCGACTGGGCGTGATCATTGCGGACTGGATGGAGGATGTCTGGCCCTTTATCAATCCGCGCTATCGCCCGAGTCTGCGTCCGCCGAAGGCCCGTCTTCACTGACGCAGGGCACCGACGCCGGGCACCGACGCCGGGCACTGCCGCCGCGCACTGCCGCCGCGCAAAAAAAAGGGGCGCACGCAGTACGCACACCCCTCTCCGCTACCTGTCGTTTTTGGTCAGGGCAGGATGACGGCGTCGATGACGTGGATTACGCCGTTCGAGGCCTCAATATCCGTGGTCACGACATTGGCGTTGTCTACCATTACACCGTCGTCTGATGCCGTGATAGTAATCGATCCACCCTGGACGGTTGTCGCTTCACTCAGTTCCACGACGTCGCTGGCATACACCTCGCCAGATACCACGTGATAGGTGAGGATGTCGGTCAGCTTTTGCTTGTTCTCAGGCTCCAGCAGACTTTCTACCGTGCCGGCGGGCAGTTTTTCGAATGCCGCGTTGGTCGGCGCGAATACGGTAAACGGTCCCTCGCCGGAGAGCACGTCAACCAGGCCGGCGGCCGTGAGGGCACCGACCAGCGTGGAAAAGTCATCATTGCCGGCAGCAATCTCGACGATGCTCGGCTTTGCTTCCATGTCTCCCTCTTCGTGATGGGCGGCGTGGGCGCCGACTGTGAACAGCGTGGCGATCATTGCTACGGACGTCATCATTCGTTTGCTGAGATTCATACGTAATCCTCATTGTCGTGAACAGGGGCTGGCCAGTATTGGCCATCCAGCGCGATGTAAACGCATTGAACATACGGAGGATACTATCATGGCGGACGCGTATTGTCCGTGTTATGACCAGCTTTGCGGCGACAGGCTACGCTGGCGACGTCTGCATCAGCGCGCGACACCCCACAAACAGCCCATAGAGGAACATCAGCGGCAGGAGAATGCTTTTCAGCAGAAGCGACATCGCCAGCGTCATGGCACTTGCCGCAAAGTCATCAACCCGGGATTCCAGCGCCGCCAGACGTGCACGCAGCTCTGCGGGTGATACGGAGCTGCGCAGGCGCTGCAGCCAGTTCTGGCCTGATTCCCCGGCGCCCGGGGCTTCCAGCGCCGCGAGTTCGCCGCGAAAGTCCTCCATCGCCGCCTGTTGCCGGGCATCGCGCTCAGCGAGAAAGTGGGAATCCACCCAGCCGCTTGCCAGTGCACTGATCGCCAGGGCGAAGCGCAGGAACAGCGTGAGCAGAAAAAAACGCAGAGCTGCGGTGCCGAACAGCGTTTTCGGTCTCAGCAGCGCAAGCGCCGAGTACATGCCCCCCAGCGTCAGCAGCAGGCTGAAAACCCGGTCTGCGACCAGCAGCAGGAGAATCTTCTGCAGAGCCAGTGATCCCAGCGCGAACAGGAACAGCGTGGACAGACGCTCGATGAGATCATTCACCGGATCGAGGACTTCCCCTGCGGCGATCGTGAGCATGACCGCGTGTACTTCGGTACCCTGCATGACGGAGACCAGGGCATTGATGCCGCGGGCTGCAGCATAGGCCGTACCGGTCGCAATCAGTGCGCGGTCTGCGCTGTGGGCCGATATCGCGTCCAGCGCACCGGTCCAGGCGACCGCCGGCCCCAGCACACAGAGTGTCAGCAAGAGGGCGCGGCGGCTGTTGATTGCGGTCAGTCCCATGTCATGGCGGCCGGATGTTTTCGGGGTCAGGGGCGAGAATGCGGGTTTGGCAGCGAGCTGGCAATGCCCCGATGAAATGCGCGGGCGGCCCAGCCTGTGCGGCCCAGCCTATGCGGCCCAACCTGTGCGGCCCATCGTAATAAGGCTTGAGTCGCGGTATCTTATGGGGATTGGATGAAAAGGCCGCTGCAGCGGTGAAGCGAGGAAGGCAAACGATGATTGAGCTGACGGTAAATGGTGAACAGCACAGCACGGACGCAGATGGCGATATGCCGCTGTTGTGGTATCTGCGCGACATCGCCAATCTGACCGGGACCAAGTACGGCTGCGGCGCCGGGCTGTGTGGGGCCTGTACGGTGCACATCGACGGCAAGGCCCAGCGGTCCTGCAGTATTCCACTGACGGGCGCGGCCAATCGTGAGATAACGACGATCGAGGGGCTGGCAGTGAACGGGGATCACCCGGTGCAGCGGGCGTGGGCGGCGCACCAGGTGCCGCAGTGTGGCTATTGCCAGCCGGGACAGATCATGCAGGCCGCGTCGCTGTTGAGTGAAAATCGCGCTCCCTCGTCCTCGGATATCGACGACGCCATGCAGGGCAATCTGTGTCGCTGCGGTACCTATCCACGCATCAAGGCAGCTCTCCTTGACCTGGCGGAGCCGGCATCATGAACCGATATTTTGATCTGTCGCGCCGCAAGTTCCTGAAAACCGGTGCCGTCAGTGGTGTCGCGGTATTTGCACTGCCGCTGCTGACCCGACAGGGTCCGTCTGCCTCGGCCGTGGCCGCTGAGGCGGCAGACAGCAGCAGTGATGCGCGCCTGTTCATCGCCCTGCAGGCCGATGGCAGCGTGGTCATCACCTGCCATCGCTCGGAGATGGGCCAGCATGCGCGCACCGCTGTGGCGCAGATCGTCGCCGATGAACTCGAGGCCGACTGGGAGCGCATCAGCATCGCGCAGGCACTCGGTGACAAACGCTACGGCGACCAGAACACCGACGGGTCCCGCAGCATCCGCTTCAACTTCGAGCGCCTGCGTCTGGCCGGCGCCACTTTGCGCCACATGCTGCGCGACGCGGCGGCGACACGCTGGGGCGTCGCGCCGGAAGACTGCGTGGTCGAGCAGCACCGCGCCCGGCATGTCTCCGGCAAGACCCTGGATTTCGCCGATCTCGCCGCGGCCGTCGCCGATATGTCGCCGCCCCCGGCAGATGCCGTATCAGTCAAGTCGCGCGAGGACTGGCGCTACATCGGCAGGGGCAAGCCGATAGTCGACATGCAGGACATACTGACCGGCAAGGCCGGCTTTGCGGCCGATGTACGCCTGGAAGATGCCGTTGTTGCCGTCATTGTGCGTCCGCCGGTGGTGTTGGCCGACGTTCAGTCTGTCGACGACACCGAAGCGAGGAACGTTCCCGGGGTGATCGACGTGGTGAGTATGCCCTCGAACACGCAGGCTCCTGTGCACTTCCGCCCACTGGGCGGCGTCGCCGTTCTGGCGAGCAATACCTGGGCGGCGCAGAAAGGCTGTGAGAAGCTCGATATCAGCTGGTCGGCGTCTCCCAATGATGGCTATGACTCTGCCGCATTCCGTGAGCAGCTCGAGTCACAGTGCCGCGAGCCGGGGGATGTGCATTTCAGCAAGGGGGATGTCGATGCAGCACTGAAGTCTGCCGCCAAGACACACTCGGCGCAGTACTATGTGCCGCACCTGGCGCAGGCGCCCATGGAGCCTCCGGCGGCCAGCGCCCGCTTTGTGGACGGCGTGCTCGATGTCTGGTCCTGCACCCAGAATCCGCAGGCAGACCAGAGTCTGATTGCCGGTATGCTGGGTCTCGAGGAAAGCAATGTCCGGGTGCATGTGACGCTGCTGGGGGGTGGCTTCGGGCGTAAATCGAAGCCTGACTTTGCTGCGGAGGCCGCTTACCTGGCACATACCACCGGGCGCACTGTGCGCGTGCAGTGGCGGCGCGAGGACGATATACGACACGGCTTTTTCCATACGGTGAGCGCCCAGCGGCTCGAGGCGGGGCTCGACAGCAGCGGGCGACTGCATGCGCTGCGTCACCGCTCGACCTTCCCGACCATCCTCTCCACGTTCGTGGCAGGTGCCGAGGAGCCCGACTTCGAAGCGGACCTGGGCCTGCGGGACCCGCCCTACGCGCTGGATCACATACAGGCCGAGACGGGTCGTGTGCCTGCCCATCTGCGCATTGGCTGGATGCGCTCGGTCGCCAATATCTATCATTGCTTTGCCACCCAGTCCTTCATGGCGGAGGTGGCCGATGCCGCCGGCCGCGATCACCGTGACTTCCTGCTGGAAGCCATCGGCCCCGACCGGATCATCGACTTCAAGGCCGAGGGCTCGCGCTTCAACAACTATGAGGCGGACGCCGCCGAATATCCCTTCGATACCGCCCGGCTCAAGCAGGTGCTGCGCCGGGCCACCGAGATGGCGGACTGGGGTCGCGAGTTGCCCGCGGGGTCAGGCCTTGGCCTCGCCGTGCACCGCAGCTTTCTGAGCTATGTCGCAACCGTGGTGGAGGTGGCAGTCGGTGACGAAGGTAAGCTGTCAATTCCCGGGGCCTGGGTGGTCGTGGATGCGGGCACCGTGGTAAACCGCGATTCGGTGCGCAACCAGATGGAAGGCGGCTCTGTTTTCGGGCTCAGTGCGGCGCTGGATGCGGCGATTACCGTGGAGCAGGGCGCGGTACAGCAGACCAACTACGACAATTATCGCGTGGCTCGAATGCCGCACAGCCCGGCCTTTATCGACGTGGAGGTAGTAGACAGCGATGCGCCACCGGCCGGCGTTGGCGAACCGGGCACCCCGCCGTTTGCGCCGGCTCTGTGCAACGCCATTTTCATGGCCACCGGCAGGCGTATCCGGGAGTTGCCCATCGGCGATCAGCTCAGCGCCTGATGCCGGTCGCCGGGGCGCCGGCCGCCGGGGCGCCGGCCGCCCGGTCCGCCGGCCGCCCGGTTCATGCCGCCGAGGCGCCGGCCGCCGGGGATGAGTCGGGACGTCAGGACTGCGCGGGACGCCGGCGCAGTTTAACCAGCTGTGCCATGATGGCGACAGCGATCTCCAGCGGTGTTTTGCTGCCGATATCCAGCCCGACGGGTGCCTGCAGCCGATCTATCCTGTCCTGGGCAATATCCAGCGCCTGCAGTCGCTGCAGGCGCATGTCCGTGGTGCGTCGCGACCCCAGCGCCCCGACATACCAGGCATCACTCTCGAGGGCTTCCATGAGTGCCATGTCGTCGATTCGCGGGTCATGCGTCAGCGTGATGACGACCGAGAAACGATCGACCGCCTGCGCGCGGACCACGTCATCCGGCATGCCGGCGAGGCGCGGTACATCGGGCCCCCGCCACTGGGACAGCGCATCCGGCCTGGGGTCAGTGACCAGAACCTCGTAATCCATGGCCAGTGCCAGTTCCGCAAGAGAGGCCGCCAGCTGGCCGGCACCGACCAGCAGCATGCGATAGCGAGGTCCGAAGGTCTGCGCCAGGGTGTCTGTTGCCACGACCAGGTCGGTGAAATGCGCCAGCGCTGCGAGCGTCGTTTCACCGCTTTCCAGGCTGACCTGCCGCTGTATGCACCGGCGTTCGCCGATGGCGCGCAGGACGGCGTCCAGCCATTCCACATCCCCGGGCTGCAGGGACTGCACGATCAGGTCGAGATGGCCCCCGCAGGGCAGCCCCAGGCGCGCGTTTTCCTCGGCGGATACGCCGTAGTCGATGCGCGCAACGGGTTGGCTGTCAAATTCGCCATCGAGCAGCCTGGCAATAAGGTCTTCCTCGACGCAGCCGCCGGATACCGATCCGGCCTGCTGGCCGTCGTCACGACAGGCGAGCAATGCGCCCGCCGGTCGCGGCGAGGACCCGGTCGTGGCGACAATGGTGACCAGCCAGGCCCGACCGGCCTGTTCGCAGGCGGCGAGCGCAAAAGCCAGGACATCGCTGTCGTGAGTCTGCAACCAGTCACCCGCTAGCGAAAGGACTTGGTCACGGTAACGCCATAGGTGCGCGGCGGCATGTAGAATTCCGAGGTTACCCCGGTGGGATCGACGATCTGGTTGGACAGCTGCAGTTCGTCGTCGAGATTCTTGCCCCAGACATCCACGCTGAGGGAAGCATCGCGGCTGAACCAGGTCAGGTTGGCGTCGATCAGCGTCACGCTCTCCTGGCGCTCGCGTTCCCGGTTCTGCGGGCCGAAGAAATAGTCATCTTTCCAGCTGTAGCTGGCGCCCACATCCAGCGTGCCGCCGCCGGTGAGGTCAAAGCGGTAGTTGGCGCTGAGCGTCAGCGCCTGATCCGGCGCGAACGGCAGGTCGTTACCGGACAGGTCGAGGCCGTTGGAGTTGATGAAGCTGTCGAAGGTTGCATCGCTCCAGTTGTAGCTCGCGTTGACGGTGAGGTTCTCCGTGGGCGCCACGTCGATGCTGGCCTCGACCCCTTTCGATTCAGCCTCGGCATTCAGCAGCGTCAGCAGGAAACGGCTGTTCAGCTCGAAGATCTGCAGATCGCTGTAGTCCATGTCGTAGTAGGACAGGTTAAGCTGCACGCGGTTGTTCCACCAGGCGGACTTTACGCCAAGCTCGATGTTTTCGACGATTTCCGGGTCCACCGGTTCGCTCGCCACCGATGCCAGGTTGGTCTGGGACTGGAAGGCGCCGCTCTTGAAGCCTTCCGAGTAGGTTGCGTAGAGCATTATGTCCTGTGTCGGTCGATACGCCAGCGATACCTTCTGCGTGATCTCGGACCAGCTGTCACTGGCGGAGACGGGAGCCTCGAAAGGCGGCAGAATCAGGGGCACGCCAGAGGGCTCCGTGTCCAGCAGGTCCAAAGCGTTCTGGGTTATATCCTTCTTGTCTTTGGCCCAGCGTGCACCGTAGGTCAGGGTGAGCTGCGGCGTGATGTCGTAATCGATCTGACCGTAGATTGCCGTGCTCTCGGTGGTGTTGTCCTGAGTGAACAGGACATCGCCCACGCCGGCGAGGCCCAGGCCCTGCAGCAGCGTACTGAACTGCGTATAGAACTCCTCCTCGCGGTCTACCTCCTCCTCCATGAAGAAGGCGCCGACGACCCAGTTCAGGCGATCGGTGGAGTGCGACAGTCGCAGTTCCTGCGACCACTGTGAGGCTTCCTCGTCAGAGGCATCGATCACGTTGTCCGGCGCGGTGAAGGAGCCGGGGGGCAGGGGGACGCCGGGCGGTGTAGGTGCGGCCAGGTCGCTCAGTGGAATCCCCGTCAGGTCGTCAAGCACTGAGAACTCGCTGCTGCGCCAGGCGCTGATGGATGTGAGCATGGCCCAGCCCAGGTCGTACTCCAGGCGCGCCATGACGCCATGGACCTCGCGCTCCTGGCCGGTATCGAACTGCGTCGCGCAATGGCGCTGGTCATTCTGCGCCGCCTGCGGTATGCCGAGTTCCCAGAACGGCGTCAGGCCGGCGATTGCCTTGTCCAGATTCTGGATGCTGCGGCAGGAGCCATTGCTCTGATTTTTGGCGTAATCGGCGCCCAGCAGCAGGCTGGCGCGCTCGTTGATATCGAACAGCAGCTGGCCGCGGACGCTGTAGTTTTTGAGGTCATCCAGGTCGTCACCGCTGCCGGCGGCGCCGATGGAGTTGCCGATCAGGCGGCTGGCCGAGAAGTTGCCGCTGGTGTTGATGTCCCCCGGCGTAATGACATTGCGTCCGAAGCCGTCGCGCTCGCGGTGAGAGAACACCAGTTTGCCGGCGACGCCGTCACTCAGCCCGCCGCTGGCGAGGCCCTGGATGTGACGCAGGCCGTCGCTACCCAGGGACCCGCGCACGCGAAGCTCCGTTTCCTGGGACGGTCGCGAGGTGACGATATTGATCGCGCCGCCGTTGGTGTTCTTGCCGTACAGGGTGCCCTGCGGTCCGCGCAGGATCTCGATACGCTCCAGATCAAACAGGTCGAAACCGACGCCGCCGGTGCGGCCGATGTACACTTCATCCAGAAATACCCCCACCGCCGGGTCGCTGGCTGCGGAGTCAGAACTGTTACCGATGCCGCGAATGTAAATGCGCGGCTCGCCAACGTTGAACTGGTTGAAGGTCAGGCCGGGCGTGCGGAAGGCGACATCGTTCAGGCTGCTGATCTTGCCGACCTCGATATCGCTGCCTGCCAGTGCGGCCACGGACAGGGGAACGTCGTTGATGCTCTGGGTGCGCTTCTCCGCCGTCACCAGGACTTCCTCCAGCTGCGGCTGTGCCGCGACCAGGGTAGCGGTAGCGAGGGGGAAAAGGGCAAAAGCGCGTACGGCGTGGTACAGGGTATGTCTGCGGGTCATGGCAACCTCCGGTCAAGGCGTGAGTTATTATGTTGCTTGCATTATCGAACCTGAGTGTATAGTAAACAAGGAAACCCGCAATAGAAAGACGCTCGAACGTAGGACTTGTACGCAGGGCCTGGCTTGAACCCCCAGGACTTGCACGCAAGAGCCCGGGAGCATTGGCCGTTGTCTGGCGTTGTCTGGCGGGTCAGTCGGCGCCCGTCATGGCATCGACGTCGACCAGACGGTCGAAGGTCGCGGCATCCAGTTCGCCGTCGGCCAGCGCCGCTTCGCGCAGCGACAGGCCCTCACGGTGGGCATGCTTGGCAATGGCGGCAGCGCG
>JBHEPQ010000009.1:0-3445 GCA_046260215.1 Chromatocurvus sp. | reverse complement strand
AATAGCACCTCATCCTGCCGGTATAGGGATTTGGCGTCTTTCCCGAAAGGGTTTTTTTGCAACTGTCAGGTCAAGCTGGCCGTGCGGGTGGTGCAGTACCGCCTGAAGCAAAACCGACCCCCAGGCGCGCATGTCCCGGCGTAGTCCGGAGGATGAAACCTGCCTCGACTCCGGGAAAACCGCATTCAGCGTATCGCTACACCCTCGCAAACCGCGTAACCGCACCCACCGACGGCCTTCGGCTCGCTCGGACAGCCCGGGAAATCGGCGTAAGCGCCCGCGCAAGAACCTCCGGTCGACGCCAAACAGGCCGCGAACGACGGTTTATGAAACATCCGGGCTAGCCTCAGAAGATGCAATCGGCATGCCCAGCGTCCGCCTGGTCGGATGGCCCTGAAACACCTGGGTGAGCGGCGGTATTCCGACCAGACTCGCCAATATTTTGTCACGACAGGGAGAGCGGGCCGTCGTATGCCGGCCACGGGTGATGTGATTCGATCTGGTGGGGTGGTGTCGCCCGCAGGCGGACAGGCGTAACTCTACGGATGCCTGACCTCTGGCCGAGGTCAGGCGCGACCGGTCCCCGTCGGTGTCAGCGGATGCTGTGTGACAGCCGCTGAGCAGATGCCGTGGGCGCTGAGGAAGTCCAGCAGGCACGACCCATGCGCTTCGATGGTCTCCACGGAGTCGTGCCCGGCGTCTTCGATGATCAACAGCTCGACGTTGTGGGTCCGGCAGCGTTCGGCCAGGGCCTGGGCGTCGGTGGCCGGCACGGCCCGGTCGTCCGCGCCATGCACCAGCAGGACCGGACAGGTCACACGGCAGAGGGTGTTGATCGGGGCGAAGGTGTCGTAACGGGCCCCGATCACCCATTGGACGTAGCGAAGGATGGCGGCCGAGAACCAATTGGGCAGACCGAGTTGCCCCAGGTGACGGCGCATCATCCACGCCGGATGGGCGAAGGCGGAGATGCTGACGACGGCGGAGATATCGTCGCGTTTCGAGGCCGCATAGATCACCGCGCCGGCGCCGACGGAGTGGCCGACCAGGACAATCGGTCGCCCGGGGATGGACGCACGGGCCTGGAGCCAGGCGAGCGCGTGTTCGACATCCTCGGTGAAACGCGGCAGCGAGGTGAAAAACGCCGAATCGCTGTTGCCGTGATTGCGTGCATCGATCAGCAGCACGTTCAGGCCCGCGCGATGGAAGGGGACCGCCAACGGCAGCATCAGTTCGGCATTGCTGCCCCAGCCGTGCAGCAGAATGACGCTGGCCGCCGCCGGCTCGGTGGGGAGCCACCAGGCAAACAGGCGCTTGCCGCCGACCGTCTCGATACGGTGTGTCTCGTATCTCATGCCGTGATCCCCGGGGCTGCCGCGTTCGCGTCGGCGCGGGGCACGGAAGCCCCAGTGGACCGTGACGACAATGGCGAGGGGCACGGTGGCCAGTGCGAGCAATACGAGGTTCAGAATCAAGACGGGACTCCAGCAGGCTGCTGGCAGGGTACTAAAAATCCGGGCGATTGGGCAAGGGCAGTGGACGCGGCGGGAATGGCCGGCTGCGCCGCGCCCAGGCAGTGCAGCAACCGCTCGAGCAGCGAGGCGTGGGGGGGGGGTCGGTGCCGCGCAGCAGGACCGCACCAAAGTCGGAGGACATCGCGCCACCGTCAAACTCTGCCCGAACCGTGAATCCGGCGCTGGCAGGAAAGCGAAGCTGGGGTGGGATAGAATCACTCATGACGCTCACCGAGTCGCGCGTGCGCCCGGATGCCGCGCTCAGGCTACAGGGCAGCAGCCGGGCAGATCACCGCCACCTATGACGAGCTGGCGCGGGGCTCGCGCCAACAGATGGACAGCGTCAACTCGGTCGCCTCGGCGGTCGAGGAGCTCACCGTCAGCTTCGGCGCGGTCGCCAACGCCGCGAGCGAGACCAGCGCCTTGACCACCCAGGATCTGGCCCATGCCAGCGAGGGTGCCCAGGTGGCGGAGGCGACCGCGCGCGAGATGGAACGGATCGCACACTCGGTGGATGGCTCCTCCAAGCTGGTCGATGCCCTGAATGTCAGCGCCGGGCAGATCAACGGCATCATCCAGGTGATCCGCAGCATCGCCGATGCGACCCGGGCCCAGAGCGCCTCCGGCGATGAGGTGGCCAGCAATACCGAGACCATCGCGCGCAGTGCCGAGGCCAATTACGAGTCCGCCCAGCAGACCACACAGGCCGCGGGCAAGTTGCAGGAACTGTCCGAACGCCTGCGGCAGGCCGTCGCACACTTCAAGACCTGATCCGCTGAGGCGCCATACCGGGCGGTCCCATGCACCGGACCCGCCAGATGCCGGACGCGCCAAGACATATGCTTGACAGAATATATGGATCAGCATATGTTTTACCCCGTGACACCCACACCCGACACCTTGTTCACCGCCCTCGCCCACCCGCTACGGCTGCGCACCCTGCTGTTGCTCTGGCAGGAAGGCGAGCTGTGCGTCTGCGAGATGGCCCATGCGCTCGGCGTGTCGCAGCCGATGCTCTCCCGCCACCTCGCCCAGCTGCGCCAAGGGGGCCTGGTCTGTGACCGGCGCCGTGGCCTGTGGGTCTATTACCGGCTCGACGACGCCCTGCCCGACTGGGCGCGGCAGGTCCTGGCGACCACCGCCCAGGGCGTAGCGGCGCAGGCACCGTTCCCCGACGACCGCGCGGCCCTGGCGGCGATGCCCAACCGCCCGGCGACCGCCGACTGCACCGCCCACGACACACCCGCAGGACGACCGCTATGATCGATGAACTCTCCCCTGAGGCCTGGCAACAGCACCGGGCAGCGGTGCTGGCCTATCTGCGTCGCCGCGTCAGCGACCGGATGCTGGCCGAGGACCTGACCCAGGAGGCCTGCCTGCGCCTGCACCGCTCGCAACCGCGCATCGGGCAGGCGGAGCAGGTGCGCGCCTGGCTGTTGCGCACCGCACGCAATCTGCTGGTGGATCATTTCCGCACCCGCCGGCAGGAACCGTCTCTGGATGAGGTCCCGGAAACCGCGGCGCCGGAGGGCGCGCACTGGCGCGCCTTCGAGCCGTGTATCGAGCCGCTCTCACAGCAGCTGTCGGAGGATTACCGCGCGGCCCTGCTGTGGGATCTCGACGGCGTGCCGCAGCGAGAGATCGCGCAGCGTCAGGGCATCGGATTGTCCGGTGCCAAGTCGCGAATCCAGCGGGCGCGCGGCCTGCTGGCTCAGGCGTTCGCGCGCTGCTGCAACGATCTGTCCGATCCCGACAGCGCCTTGCTGGACTGTGCCCTACCCTGCGTGGCGGCCTAGGAGCCTGTCGGACTTAGGCGATCGTAGCGAGCAAGGTGGGAGAGCGAGGACAGTTTTTCGATCGTTTGAGGAGAATAGCCGTAGCTATTCGACGAAAAGGATCGGAAAAATGGACCGCTCTCCCACCGGCGCAGT